>NZ_JCACKI010000008.1:0-137051 GCF_059505325.1 Tildeniella sp. | reverse complement strand
GACTGCTGTTTCAGCCTATTGTGCTACGCTGCCTAATTGGATAAAGTCGAGCTTACAGATTATCCGCTTTAATTTGAGGAAACACGATGAGGAAGGTGGTTCTTCTATCCCTATGTTGGTTATTAATCAGTCCCTCTTTTGTCTTGGGGCAGGGAAAGCCATCTCCAGACAGCGCTGCACTCAGCTCGTTTTGGCGAACATTCAAAACAGCAGTCATTTCGGGCAATAAAGAAACGGTTTCGAGGCTGTCAAAATTTCCGCTAGGAATGTCTTATGGGGTAGAGAGCATCAAGAGCAAAGCTGAACTCTATCGGCGGTACCGCGAGGTCTTTAATCAGCAGAGCAACGCAGCACAGTGCTTTACAAACAAACAGCCAGTCGTCGATCGAAAGAACCGAAGACAATTCAGTATTGCTTGTCCAGACAAAGCAGGGCGTGATGTAGTGGTTTATGCGTTTGAGCTAACCAAAGCAGGCTGGAAATTTGTCAGGCTTGACAACACGAATGAATAGCAACCGATTCATGAGATCAGCTCGAAGTCTGACGGTTATCTTCTACTTTGTCACCTATGGTCGATCGCCGATCGCCCACTGACCTTCACCCGCAAATGGTTGCCCATTGCCTGTAAACGACTGCCTACTGCTGATAACTGATGGTTCAGTCACAGCCACAGTGCCATCGTCCATCACTGGTTTGTTGTACGAGCACTTGACGGTAATTTTGAGGTTGCTCTGAGCTTTACCGCTGGCGATGTAGGGAATGCCAGCATCAGCGCTAAGGTTCACACCAAACTCTAGCGTCACTTCATCCACGTTGGCAGCGCCACAGTTTTTGAACGCATCCAAACAATAGGTGGTGTAAGTGCGGATGGTATTTTGTACCATTTCCATTGATTGGGTTGGGCTAGGACGAAACGGCATTCTGGGATCGCCAATACCTTTTGCACCGCCACGCCGTTGTTCGATCGTTTCTTCGCTAGGACTCTGCGGCGTTATGGGAGGCGCTTCTGCTTCGTCCTGCGCTTCAATGTAGAGAACGGTGCCGTTATCCAGTTGGACGGGGACAATCTTCGTCAAAATGTTTCCTGCCAGTGAGGGTTGATGCGATCCCGATTCTGGCTAAGAACGATCGCTTTCGTTTAATGGGTGTCACCCCTCATCCTCTTTACGCTACGCTGCCTATGGCGATCTCTGACTGCATCGATCGCTACTGCTGAACTTGAGAAAAGCGTTGAGAGGACGTTTTAAAAGTCCAGATGCTTGTAGCCTTGGCGACTGAAGTCGCGGCTACAGAGGCAAAACCTGCCGTTGCAGGTGATAAAACCCTTACTCTGCGGTCGTCCGCGCAGGCGGACTTTGTTGACGTAGTCGCGGTTTTAACCGCCAGACACTTTTCAAACAACCTCTGAGGCTGGACTCAGGTTGAGTAATGATAGTTTATGCCTACTGTTTTATATTTACGGGGTTGGCGGCTCCACTTCTACTCCAATGAAGGAAACGAACCCGTTCATATTCATGCTCAAGAAGGTGATAGAGACTGTAAGTACTGGCTGGATGTAGACGCTTATGAAATCCGTGAAGCCTACACTTACAATATGTCGGCACGTGATACTAGAGAAGTCCGTAAGATCATTTTGCAACACTTTGATGACATCGTAGAAGCCTGGGCAACCGCTTTTGGAGCACCACAATGAGCAAACAGTATGAGGTAGAAAGCGTCGATTTTGAAGGAGAGTGGATGATTTTGGCTGTTGATGGTCAGGTCTACCGCTTGCCTTTATCGCACGTTTCCGATCGCTTAGCAAAGGCAAGTGAGACCGATCGCAAACTCTATCGCATTGCCCCTTCTGGTTATGGCATTCATTGGCTGACTCTAGACGAAGACCTTTCGATTCGTGGGTTGTTGAAGTTGGCTGCGCTACGATCGCAAGAGTCATAATCCGCTCGCGTAGGCAAGTTGAGTTAGCCTTCTGCTTAACATTTGGGAACTCAAACACGAGATCTGGGAACCCAAACATCATATTGAGGTTCTTCAACACGATGTTTGGGTACTTCAACACGATATTTAGGAACCCAAACATCATGTTTGGGTACTTGAACATGATGTTTGCGTACTTGAACACGACATTCAGGTACTCAAATACGATATTTAGGTACTTGAACACGATGATTAGGAACCTAAACACGATATTCAGGTACTGCAACAGAATGTTTGAGTACTGCAACACGATATTTAGGTTCTCAACGGCGATCGCTACAAACGTATTTTGGATTCACTAGATCGCTTGACCTTAAGACTTCGAACGTAAGCTCGTTTCAAAGTCTCGTCTTTAAAGAATGTCGCTTTTTCCAAACCATTAGAACTCGTGACCATATAAGTTGTTTCGTCGAGAAGGTGCAGTAAATACTCACGCGCCGACGGCGACATACTATACTCAACCTCATCGAGAATGCGCAGACCAATGTAGGGACTGAGTGATTCGATCGTCATGAGATCAACCGATCGATCAAAAAGCTCTTCGAGAAAAAACGATAGCTGGATGAAGTTATCAAACGTCTTTTTATCTACTACCTCAAAGCCGTTGACAGCATTGTCCCGGCAGCAATCTACTCCAAGTCCGATCGTGCTGATGTGGATGTCGATGTGATCGAAGACGCGATCGCTCAATACGAACAGCAAATCAATCCCTCCGACCTTCCCTCATAACCCATTCTCAAGACCTCCGAGGTCTGAGTCTACTACACGCGTTGCATCCAGGTCACGCACTGCTGCATTTGGTGTTGCATGGTCGCACGATCGCTATGAAACCGACGACCATGACCGGGCAGCACCCACTCAAATGAATAGTCTGCCAATCGCTGCATCGATTTCGTTTGCTCCGTCCAGGAGTACCAGCAGACAGAGCGGAAGGCAATAAGCTGTTGGCGATCGTCCGACCACGCAAGATGGTCACCCGAAAACAGAAACGTCTGGTCATACAGCAAAACGGTGTGCCCTTTGGTGTGTCCTGGGACGGGAATGATCAGCAAATCGGGCGCAACCTGTATTACCTCTGTACCAGAAAGCTGGATCTCAACCGATCGCGTGGCTGCATTGATTTCGTCTTTGTGGAGAATGCGATCGCACCCGAAGTGCTGATGAAACTTTTCGTGATCAGCAACATCATCGCGGTGAGTTAGATACAGATAACGCACACCGCCCATCGCTTCTAACCGCTTTACGAGTGGTGGTGCAAAGCGAGGCGAATCGACCAGCACATTTCCATCGGGACGCTGAATCAAGTAGCTGGCAGCCCCATACGAGCTTTCCGCATGGTAGCCACAGTGGTAGACATTCTCGGCAAGCGCAATCGGGAAACTCTGCTGCACCGCTTTGACATCCAGCGGTTTGTTTACTGTACCGATCGATGCGGTTGGACAAGACAACAATGCCTGCATTGCCTCCAAACGTTCTAACTCGCTAGAAGGCTGATGATAAACTGCCGATTGATCGCCCGCCTGAGAAAACACGCTGGGAGCCATCCAACGGCAAGTATCACAGTCAATGCAAGTAGCGTCAACGTAAAAATCACCACTGATGTTTTCGGAGCGACGTTGAGCGAGATGAGCCATGAGAGGGGATGGGGGATGAAAGGATGGGGAAGATGAGGGGGCTAGGGAGGCTGAGGAAGATGAAGGGAGACAGGGAAGGTTTTGGCTTTACTCCACTCCCTACTCCCTATTCCCCACTCCCTATTCTCTTTTTCTAACAACTAAAAACCAACAACTAACAACTGCCCCCGTCTCCCCCTCGAATTTTGATCGATACTAGAGATCTGAATAAGACAACGAGGAAAAGCTGCATGGATTTGCGAACGACAGGTACGCCTCTCTTGGAGTGGTCTGGGGACGGTTTGGCGATCGGTCTGTTTGAAGACGACGAGCTAACGGCTGAGCTAGTAGCCTTAGACGACAAGCTATCTGGCACGCTGAAAGAGCTGATAGCAGAAACAGAGTTTAAAGGTAAAGATGGGAGCAGTGCGGCAACACGAGTGGGTTCAGGCAGTGCGGTACGTAAACTCATTCTAGTGGGTTTGGGTAAGCACGATGGCTTGAAGCTGGACAGTATCCGTCGAGCAGCGGCGACGAGTGCTCGTCTGGCAAAGAAGGAAAAATGCAAATCGTTGGGTATCAGTTTGCCGCTATGGCATGACGATGCGGCACTGACGGCTCAGACGATCGCGGAAGGCGCTGAACTCGCTCTCTACGAAGACACTCGCTTCAAATCGGAAACGGAAGACAAAGGCTCGTCTATTGAGCAAATCGAACTCTTAGGGTTGGGTGATCAAGAGAGTGCTGTGCTTCGCGCTCGCCAGATCGCTTCGGGTGTCTTTTTGGCACGTGAGTTGGTCGCGGCTCCTGCAAATTTCGTCACGTCCGTTACGCTGGCAGAAACGGCGGAGGCGATCGCCCATGAGTATGGTCTGGCGATCGAAGTGTTGGAGCAGGAAGATTGCGAAAAGCTCGGTATGGGTGCCTTTCTGGGTGTTGCACAAGCCTCTGATCTGCCACCCAAATTCATTCACCTGACCTATAAGCCTGATGGTACGCCTCGTCGCAAACTGGCGATCGTTGGCAAAGGGCTGACGTTTGATTCTGGTGGACTTAACATCAAAGGTGCTGGCAGCGGTATCGAAATGATGAAGACCGATATGGGCGGTGCCGGGGCAACGTTGGGCGCAGCCAAGGCGATCGCCCAAATCAAGCCGGATGTCGAAATACACTTCATCACGGCTGCCACTGAAAACATGATCAGCGGTCATGCCATCCATCCTGGCGATATTCTCACAGCATCGAACGGCAAGACGATTGAAATCAATAATACGGATGCCGAAGGTCGCCTGACCCTTGCGGATGCCCTGGTATTTGCTGAGAAACTGGGTGTGGATGCGATCGTCGATCTGGCAACGCTGACGGGAGCCTGCATCGTCGCTCTAGGTGACGACATTGCCGGACTGTGGAGTTCTGAACCCAACATTGCCAATCAGTTGACTGAAGCAGGCGAACTGGCAGGCGAAAAAATCTGGCAGATGCCAATGGAAGAAAAGTACTTCGATGGCATGAAATCAATGATCGCTGATATGAAGAATACTGGACCACGCTCCGGTGGCTCCATCACCGCTGCTCTGTTCCTCAAACAGTTCGTCAAAGAAACACCCTGGGCGCACCTCGATGTCGCCGGACCCGTCTGGACGGAAAAGGAGAATGGCTACAACAGCCCTGGTGCCACAGGCTACGGCGTGAGAACGTTAGTCAACTGGGCGATCGGCGGCGAATAGCAGCCATACTACAGCCAAGTATTCATTTGTAGGGACGTTCCCATGTAACGTCTCTACTTACGTTTATGTCCCGCTTACTAAACATTTAGTCGTCGGGAAACTGCCAGCAGGCAATGTGTTCAACGCGTGTACTTCCGCAGGAACAAGTCTCATTCGTCGAGGCAATCCACTCGCGATCGCACTGTCGGCAGTGGCAGAGAATATTGTTCTTGTTTGCTTCGGCAAGACCGCGCTGCCATGCTTGCAGTTCAGTCGGGCTAAGTTGTGGTTGCGGCTCCGTCATGGGTCAACCTCTGTGGCAGCAAACTGTTTAAATCATACTGTCACACAGCTTCCAAAAAAAACTCATCGAAAGGAGCTTAGTTCAATATGAGTCGATCGCAGGTGTTAATGCTGATTAACTGACTGTAGATTTAACCGCCTTTCACCATTTTTGAAGCAGCTAAGGTAGGCTAGTTCGCTCTGCTCCATCGGCGGCTAAAAACGATCGTTCTCAAGGAAAGACGTTCTTGTAAGCAAGGATCTCTCTCGCCGCTTTTCGGTCTCCATTGCAGGCGATTCGTCTTGGTGCATCAATGAAGCGTATCGAGAAACCAAGACTTTCATATAATGCAACAATTCGCTCTGTTGCCTGGTTAGAAGCAATGACTGGTCCCGGATGACAGGCTAACCACTGAGCTAAACGAACCTGATCATCCCACTTAAAATCATTAGCGCTATATCGTGTAAATTGAACATCATAAGGAGGATCAGCATAAACAAAGTCAGTTGATTGAAGACGTAAATCAACAAAATCAACTGAAGAAAAACACCATCTTTCGATAATAGAAACATATTGCAAAAAATCTTTTGCATAGTTAATCGTTTTATAACGACCAAACGGAACATTAAACTGATCTTTACTGTTAAATCTACAAAGTCCGTTATATCCCGTACGATTCATAAAGTAAAACAGCTCGGCAGCCTCTCTACTGTTGGCTTTTCCAGTCAGTATAAGCTCGTTAAATTTCTTGCGGCTCGAATAGTAGTAGCATGAATCATTTTCCAAATGGGCATTAATATAAAGCCCTTTCTGAAGCCAGGAGTAGAAATTGATCAAGTGAGGATTAAGGTCATTAAGCAAAGCTTTTTGGGGCTGCAATCCAAGTGCAATAGCCATACCGCCAACAAATGGTTCTACTAGTCTATGATGAGCATAATGCTTCCAAACATTCTGTAGAATTGGTATAAGCCAGCGCTTTCCTCCAGCCCACTTCAGTGGAGGATTGAGACAATCATACTCAACGTCTAACTTAGCAATCAACTAGCTTTACTCCTCTGAATCAAGCAGGCTTTAACATATTCAACTCTACAGGTGGTGGCTTTAGAAGCTTGCCAAATCAATTTCAAAAGATTTCGTTGGTGCATAAGAAAGCCATCTACGTTAAAAATACTTAAACAATGCCGTAACCGACTTGAGCTTCAAAAGCTAAAGATCAGTTAATTCATAAAATGCTCCTTTAAGGGTGCTAATGAAGCCTCTAAAATATGTGTTGTGCAATCTTACTACTCCATTTGTCTTTTGAATCACCATTAAAAGTGGGAGCGTATCGCTTCTTCGAGCAAGAAAGAGACTGAGCAGTCCATTCAAGTAGACCTACAGATGAGCAGCGTCTGCGAGAAATAATTCTCTCGCTGTCACACACTCGAAGCCTGAGTGCGGCGGTCGATCGTTGAACTAGCGACTCTGCACTGCCTAAATTCAAGACAATGTCAGTATCAAGGCGAGACTCTTTTCCACTCGACCTCTCAAATATAGTACAAATGTTTCATGTGGGCGCTAAACTAGCAATGACAGGACGTATACTAAAACTTGCTTGTTCTCGATCGCACAGCTCTAGCAGGAATCACTATCATGACAACTCCTAAAAACGGGATCAAAGCAGTTGACGTTGCAGCACCAAAATCATCAAGTGTTGCCTTAACTACCGATGAGCCTGATGAAGCAGTCCACAGCGCGCCAGAAGCGGCTGCAAGCCCTGCATCAAAGATGCCCCAAACCGCTGAGGAGGAGATCACGCAGGCAATTCAAGTGTTATCTAATCTTGCAACCTTGAAGTTGAAAACCCAGGAATCCAAAGATCAATCACTTGAGGTTCTGAGAAAAATTGAGTCGTTGTTTAAGCTCGAAGAACCGATTTCGCCTCAAGACCTTGACGAGCTTAAGTCTGGGTTTAAAACCCTAAACAAGTTTGCCTTGGCGGTCAATCAGTACTATGAGACTAAAACGAAGGCTGAAGAAGCCAAAAAAGTACTCGATGCGATCTTGGGCAGCTTCAGATCAAGCGCAAACTAGTGCAGTGTCACAGCTTGACTGTAGGGTAGACAGAAGTCAATTTGCATCGGGCATCATCGATTTTCATCTGCCAATCAACACCCCGCTGGGTCTTGTTGACCTCAGTTGACCAAGCCGCCGTTTTGTCTTGTAGGGTCTTGATGTTCCCCACGCGTCTGCTACTGACACACTGACGAGTGAGCGAACTAAGTTCAGTTTCGGCAATGTGGAGCCAACTGCCATGCTTGGGTGTGTGGCAAAACTTTATGCGACGCACTAACTGACACGTCAGTTACGGCTCAAAGACTTCGCCGCATGCTCCTTTGATATGAGTGTTCGTGTGGGTCGCAAAGCAGAATCACGTGTTCACAATGGGCATAGCGACCCTCTAGTAAGCGAACGATTTCCGTTGCCCAATCAATTTTGGTTCGCCTTGACGAACACTCACTTCGCGCCAACCCGACAACGGTTCCGTAAACATAAAGAGGCTGGCTGTCCCAGCACGCTCATACTCATAATCGACCGTTTGCCATGCGTGGCAGCGGCTAGGATTGGGGTGCGAGTCTCCCGCTGGAGCTGAACGGGTTGCTCGTCCCTACAGATGACCGGATAATCAGGGTTGTAGGGTTGCATCGGTAGCGAGTACTGCCTCTATGTCAGCGACAAACTCGGCATCCCTAGTGGGCGGAATCACCCGCTACTCAAGCTTGCGATCTCGGTCATCCGGTTTTTTTGAGGCTGCGCCGGATCGTTTCATGACTGACGCGATCAACGATACCCAGTTCGACCACCTTGCGTGACAAGAGCCGCAGTGGCAGATTCGCATACCCTTTCGGCGGTGCTTTCAGACGTAGCGCAATGATGTGGGCTTCCTGCTCACCGTTGAACACCTTCTCGGTTGGAGGCGTGCTGCGACGAACACCGTTCAGGGCATCTTCAAAGCCCCTCCCGACCAACCGTTGGCGGATATTTTCGACCGTTTTAGTACGGCTGTCAAAGACCTCTGCAATCTGCGCAATGATGTGGGCTTCCTGCTCACCGTTGAACACCTTCTCGGTTGGAGGCGTGCTGCGACGAACACCGTTCAGGGCATCTTCAAAGCCCCTCCCGACCAACCGTTGGCGGATATTTTCGACCGTTTTAGTACGGCTGTCAAAGACCTCTGCAATCTGCGCGTCCGTCCAGTTTGCTCCTCTAATGTCGGCTTTGAGGAGAATCTGGGCACGTTGAACTTCTTGGCTGCTGCCCTTCAATTGCTTAAGCACTTCTTGCAGCTGACTGCGTTCTTCGTCTGTTCATCAAGCAATCGATTTTTCTTGCATAAAGCACCTCACTGCTTTAGACAACTTCGCCGATTAGAAGGGATTTGCCAGTCCTAATTTTTACCCTTGACGCTGCACTAACCTCTGTGGTGTCATTCGAGTTCAGTTACATTATCAAGCAGAGTGGAGCTTTCAGCTAAAGTTAACCACTCTCGCTTGCCACCCGTTCGCAAAGCCTCGGACAAGCCAAAGCTGGTTAATCATCATCTAGCTCTTCGGAGTCATCATCATCGTCGCTATAAGCGCCTGAATCAACGATTTCATCAATGAGTTCATCGGCAACCGGGTTGTCATGATCCGCATCAATATTGCGTGAGATTAGCCGTCCGGTATGCTCTAACCAGTTAAGAAGAGGTTCTACCTGGTTGGGAGGAATCAGTCGTGTTTTTTGATTGCGCGGTTCTTCTTGAAGTGAGGGGTTGTAGACCATTGCTTCCTTAGCGTTTGCTGCTGCTACGACTATTTAGTGAATTGAGCTTGGAAAAATACATTGAAGCTAATAGCGGAACTTGTGTCGTCGCTGCTTATGTTTTGCGATCGCTTTGCGCTTTTCCTTTTCGATCGGCGTTTCAAAATGGCGGTGTTTTCTCATATCTGGGAAAATCCCCGCTTTTGAAACCTCACGCTTAAATCGGCGCAACGCTGATTCAATGCCTTCGTTTTCGCCGGGAATGATTTGCGCCATTAAACCTCCTCAATAATTAGCTATATCGTCTTAAACAGCACCATTAAAAGAGGGCAAACTCTCAGTCTGCCCTCTAGACGTTAGAGTTAAACTCTCTTTGTTGCGAATTCTTAATAGTCAGCTTTCCACTGTCTACGTCAGCATTTGCAACAATGCCTTACCTCTCTAGCCTTGAATCACAGGCAACTAATAGCGTTTGGATGTGCCTCCCTTGTTGCCCCAGCTACCACCACCAGAAGATCCTCTGTCTTCGCGGGGTTTCGCTTTATTGACCTTAAGGTCGCGACCCATCCACTCGGCACCATCAAGTGCTTCAATCGCGGCAGTTTCTTCTACTTCAGTATCCATCTCAACGAACGCAAAGCCGCGCAGGCGACCAGTTTCACGATCGGTCGGTAGTTGAATGCGCTTGACTGTACCATACTCCGTAAAGGCACGGGTTAAATCTTCCTGCGTAACCTCGTAGGACAGATTGCCGACGTAAATAGACATAAATCGTCTCCAGAATCAATGAGCGTAGAGGTATAGATTCGGAGAAACGCTTGCAATAACGAATTACACAGCCGAAAATAGTTCTTCTGTTCGATCGTAACACAAGATTCATACCATGCAGTCGCCTCACCTGATTGGTTATGCATTTGCAAGCGCCTCATGGCTAAGCGCTCAATAATCAAAGCTACTTACAACGAATTAAGGCTGTTAGAGAAAGCCTTAATTCATTGCCGTAATCACGTTAGGGACTTGCATAAAAAATAAACTACCAGTTTCGACTTTGCTTAACCTGCCGCCACGCTAGAGAGTTGAGCGAAGTTGAAACCGCTGATTGGTATAGTATGCGATCGCAAGTCCTTTACCAGCCTGCGATCGCAGCTTGAATTGCAGCGTCTGCTTCACTCAACGATTTCTCTCTTGCCTCATCACCTAAATTCAAACGATCGGTATAGATGAAGGTCAGATTCAGTGATGTCAATGAACCCGAAAAAGGAACGTGTGTACAGCTCATGAAAGTTGTAGCCAGATGCGGGAGTGCCCGGACGAAGCGAATACACAACTTTCCGCCTGTACTTCCCTTTAGGGATTAATAAAGCTAATATTTTGATCAGGATTAATTTCTATCTTCGGTTTGTAGATTAGCCAATCAAAACTTTGCGGGAAAGCTATGGAAACCTTTGCTTATTTGCACACTGCTTGTGCGTATGACGATCCTGAAGCAGTTGAGTTGACTTTGAATGTTGAGCAATTGAATGTAAAGCAATGGTCTGGTCAGGCGAGTTTGCTGATGCTACAGCTTCTGGTTCCCGCAGCAATTTTGGCGGTTGCTGGACACGCATCAGCATTGCAGGTCGGCGATCGCGGTCCCTCTGTCACCGTTCTGCAAGACCGCTTGCGATCGGCAGGTTACTTCAACCGCAACCCGACTGGAGTCTACGCCTCTATTACAGCCGATTCGGTGAGGCGCTTTCAGAGAGATCGCGGTCTCACTGTTGATGGTATTGCTGGACCAGCGACCCAGCGAGCACTGAGGGGTCAGTCATATGCCACTTCAGAAAATTTTCGCTCAATCAGTAGTAGCTCGATTAGTAATAGTCTAATTAGTAGTAGCTCGATTAGTAGTAACTCGATTAGTAATAGTAGCTTCATTAGTGCGACCTCCAACTCTACCTTCAGTACTGGCGGACTGTTGCGCTTCGGTAGTAGAGGGTCAGATGTGCGCGCTCTTCAACAACAGCTCAACGCCCGTAGCTACTCAGTTAGAGTCGATGGTATCTTTGGTAGTGAAACAGACCGTGCTGTTCGACGATTTCAGTCAGACAATAACTTAGTAGCAGACGGTATTGTCGGTTCTGATACACGATATGCGCTGGGTCTAAGTCCAATTGCTAGTGGATCGGTATGTGGAAATGGATTGGCTGCAAGTAGTCGCAAGTGTTATGTAGTCGTAGTTCCGCTGAAGAATAGCGCTATCTTAACGCAAGTCAGGCAATATGTGCCCGGTGCGTTTATCGCCTCCTCAAACCTCGGGAAATATGTCTACGCAGGAGACTCTGACCAGCGAGGCTTAGCAGAGGCTGAAGCAACTCGCCTTCGTGCACGTGGGCTTGACGCTCAAGTGCGCTATTTTTAGGCTCGGATTAAACTCAAGCCAGATTTGGTTTGCTTGAATTTAAATCGGCAGTAGCGATCGCTGACAAACGGGGCAAACGGCATGAATGGTGAGCTGGCAATCTAACAGGTGATAGCCCTCTTTTTGTGCCGTTTTGACACCGACTTTGAGGATGGAATCGCTCTTGAACTCGATCGTTTTATTGCAGCGTACGCAAATCAAGTGGTGATGATGGTACGAAGGCTGGTTGAGTTCATAGTGCTTGTGCCCTTCTGCCAGCTCTAGCTCTCGTAAAATGCCCATCCGCGCCATCAACTTGAGCGTCCGATAAATAGTGGACAGGCTAATTGCCTCTCCATCGCTTTCCAAAAGATTGTAAAGATCTTCAGCGCTCAGGTGGTTTCCCTTGGGCAGGTTTTGAAAGACTTGCAAGATGGTTTCCCGTTGAGGCGTGAGCCGCCATCCCTTTTCGTTCAGTTCTGCTTTCAGTGAAGTGACTGTGTATGAAACTGCCATAGTCGTCTTCTCAATAATTCTGTATTAATGAGAATGATACACAATAAAACTTTTATTTTCAAGTAGCGTGTCTTATTGAGAATAAATCCCAGAAAGAATGCTTTGAAGTGGGCAAAAATAGCAATCCCTCAACGTCTGTAAAGAGTCGAGGGATTAAATCAGGACGCTAAACGGGCGTTAGCTCCAAGACGATCAGCTTAGGGACTCTAAGTAGTCGCGCACACGATTGCGGCGCTTTGGTTGACGCAACTTTTGTAGCGCTTTCGCCTCAATTTGGCGTACCCGTTCTCGTGAGAGATCGAGCGCACGACCAATTTCAGCCAGCGAGTACGGATGCCCATCGCCTAAACCAAAGCGCATTTGAATGACATCTCGTTCACGGGTCGTTAAGTCTGCTAGAAGCTGCTGTAGATCGCGGCGGAGCGCTTCACGCATGAGGGTTTCTTCAGGCGAAACATCATCGGTTTCTAGAAGATCGCCTAGCTCAGTGTCTTTCTCTTTTCCCACCTTGGTTTCGAGGGAAACAGAGCGAGGTACTCTTAGCAGCACTTCACGCACTTGGGGCGCAGTCATTTCCAATTCTAGAGCGATGTCTTCAATGGATGCGGTGCGCCCTTTTTCCTGAGAGATTTTGCGCTGAGCTTTCTTGATCTTGTTCAGCTTTTCGGTAATGTGAACGGGCAGGCGGATGGTGCGGCTTTGAGTGGCGATCGCTCGTGTAATCCCCTGACGAATCCACCAGTACGCATAGGTGCTAAACCGATAGCCCTTGGTGGGGTCAAATTTTTCGACGGCGCGTTCCAGCCCTAGCGTGCCTTCTTGAATCAGATCGAGCAGCTCCAACCCGCGATTCTGGTATTTTTTGGCGACAGACACAACCAGGCGCAAGTTTGCCTTGATCATGTGCTCCTTCGCCCTGACACCTTGAGACTGGACATCCTCCAGTTCATCCACTGTCAAGGTAGCAATTTCAGCCCAGTGCCGTTTACCTTCTGCTAGCGCGGGCTTCAGATCGGCAACCGCAACGCCACCCTCCAGTGCCCATCGCTCCAAAGAAGGACGGTGCCCCAGGTGTGATGCAAGGCGATCGTGCGCATCAACGAGTTGGACATAGAGCTGAATCGGTCCGCCTGCTGTTTCGGCGGCTTCCGTCCGTAGCTCTAATAACCGCATGTAGCGCTGGACGCATTGAGCTTCCGAAACTTCCTCGTCACGACCGAGTAAGCGAACGCGACCAATTTCCTGGAGGTACAGACGAACGAGATCGGTTGTACGGCGACTAGCGTTGCGCTGGAGAGTAGCCGCATCGGCGTACTCCATTTCGATGCTCACAAGGTCATCTGCCGTGCTTTCCGTGTCGGGATCACCGGGTCGAAACCCCTGGACATGTAGCTGTTCGTCGTATTCTGCTTCAGCGTAAAAAGAAGATGCTGGCATAGTGCTCGTCTCAGTTGCTCCGGGTAAGAGTGGGCTTCAGTCAGCTGCTTGTTGATAGTGTTCCCGCCATTAAGGACTAAAGAACATTACTGAGAGTTCCATTACGTTCTCTTCATCAGCTGCCGTGTCTCTGCATCTTTTCGTGGCAGCTTCAGCGTGCGATCGCTAGCGAAACCTGCTAGCTTGGATAGCAAGCGAACAAGCTTGTAGCAGAGACATACGGTTTCTGCGGCTTCGCAGACAGTATAAGAACAAGAGTGGCGTTGAATGAGTGACCTGAATCAGATGCTAGGTTAACCTACATCACTTGTAGGGCAATTTCCTGACGTTTTTGAGGTCTACTGACGATCTTCATGAAGGCTTTGAACGACAACTGTTTCAATTACGGACGTGTGAAGCTACCACCCAGAACGATCGCGCCAGGTTTACGAAAGCTTTATGAGCAGTACAGAAATTAGCAAAAGCCTGTTGAAAAATAACGCTGCACGTTTGGATCAGCTATTAGCGCTCAGCTATCAGCATTCAGCGGTCAGCCTTTCTCTGTCGCTGTCTTCTAATTTCTGGTAGCTAGAAAACCTCCAATGTTGCTTGACAGGCACTGGAAGGCTTTCGTTCTACCGTCTAGCTGAAAAGTTGACGATCCGGGCGAAACTGTTTGGTTGCAGACTGGCTCCACCGACTAGCGCTCCGTCAATTTCGGGCTGTTGCATAATTTCGTCTACGTTATCAGGTTTCACTGAGCCGCCATACTGAATTGGTACGTCAGGATTTGTAAGCTGTGCCCGCATGAGTCCAACCACCCGGTTTGCTTCTGCTGATTCGCAGGTATCGCCAGTGCCGATCGCCCAGATGGGTTCGTAGGCAACCACCAGGTTTGTTTGATCAATCCCATTGAGAGCGTTTTCAAGCTGGCTAAAAATCACCGATTCTGTTTCGCCCGTGTCTCGCTGCTGCTTTGTTTCGCCAACGCAGAGAATGGGAGTTAACCCAGCCGTTTGCGCCGCTTTCAAACGTAAGTTAACGGTTTCGTCCGTTTCACCAAAGTACTGCCGTCGTTCACTGTGACCCACAATGACATAGCGCACTCCAAGCTCCGTCAACATTGGTGCGGCGACTTCTCCAGTGTAGGCACCAGCGGTTTCCCAATGGACATTTTGAGCACCCAGGCGAATCAAGCTACCGTGCAAAGACTGGGACATGCCTACTAGCGCGGTGAAGGGGACGCATAGTACGACTTCTCGATCGTCTGCAATGTCGTTGAGATGAGGCATGAAACCCTGAAGAAACGCTACCGCGTCGGCTTGGGTTTTATACATTTTCCAGTTGCCAGCAATCACTATTTTTCGCACGGGTCGCTCAGTTTGGGTTGAATGCACAATTTACTGCATCATCCAGTCTAAGGCTTCTGGTGACCAACCGATCCAGTTTGCTGTGAGTGGGACAAAGGGAGAGACGATCGTAGAACAGAATTTTTGAAGCCAAAGGCTCTGAATTGCTTTGACGCGCGATCTGTAGATATGCTGTGAAGAAGTGGCTCGATGAAATTCTGTGTACAAAGCGACTAAAAAGCTTTATTTGTTGCAGAGGGCAGAGGGCAGGGGGCAGAGGGCAGAGGGCAGAAGCTAAAGAGCACGGCGGCTTTCCTTCTGCCTCCTGCCTCCTGCCTTAAAACTTCAGCCCCTGTACCGCACTCTAACAGGAACCGCTATAGGTGCTTAACAAACTATTTTTGACAGATATAGATCGATCGAGGGTCATGAGATTGATCGGAATGGATAAGTTTGTCGTCAAGCGTGTATTTGAAATGGAGAACGTTGATGGGGATTGCGACGATTAACCCGACGACGGGAGAGACGATCGAGGTGTTTGAAGCGCTAACGGATGCTGCCATCGAGCAGGCGTTAGCCCTAGCACAGCAAACGTTTGAGTACTATCGACAGACAACCTTTGAGCAGCGATCGCAGTGGCTCCACACCGCTGCTCGGATTTTGGACGCAGAAAAAGAAGCGTTTGGCAGAATGATGACGCTGGAGATGGGCAAACCGCTGAAGGCAGCGATCGGTGAAGTGGAAAAATGTGCGGCTGTGTGCCGTTTTTATGCCGATCATGGGGCTGAGTTTCTGGCAGATGTGACGGTGCAAACCGATGCTAGCAAAAGCTTCGTTCGTTATCAGCCGATCGGTACTGTCTTAGCGGTGATGCCCTGGAACTTTCCCTTTTGGCAAGTGTTTCGCTTTGCGGCTCCAGCCTTGATGGCAGGTAACGTGTGCCTGCTCAAGCACGCGTCCAACGTGCCACAGTCGGCGCTGGCGATCGAAGCCATTCTGCATCAAGCAGGCTTTCCAGAGGGTGCGTTTCAGACGTTGCTGGTTGGGTCAGACAAGGTGGCGGCAATGGTGACGGACGATCGCATAAAAGCTGCAACCCTCACTGGTAGCGAATCTGCGGGTGCCAGTCTGGCAGCAACGGCTGGCAAGCAGATTAAAAAAGTGGTGCTGGAGCTGGGCGGCAGTGATCCCTTTATTGTTTTGCCCAGTGCTGATCTGGAGGTTGCGATCGCCACTGCTGTCACCGCGCGGATGATTAACAACGGACAGTCATGCATTGCCGCGAAGCGCTTTATTGTGGCAGACACTATTTATGACGAGTTTGAAGCGCGGCTTGTTGAGCAATACCAGGCGCTTAAAGTCGGCGACCCGCTGCTGCCCACTACCGATATTGGTCCGCTGGCGACTCCTGGTATTCTCAAAGACCTGGATCAGCAAGTACAGAAGGCAATTCAGCAAGGCGCACGGGTATTAGTGGGTGGTAAGCCGCTTGACGGTGCGGGCAATTTTTATCCACCAACGATTCTCACCCATATTCCACAAGAGCGCGCGATTGCTCAAGAAGAACTCTTTGGTCCTGTGGCAATGCTATTTCGTGTGACAAATCTTGATGAGGCGATTCGGCTTGCCAATAGTACCCCGTTTGGTTTGGGGGCAAGCGCCTGGACAACTGATGAAGGGGAACAAGCACGTTTGACGCATGAGCTTGAAGCGGGATCGGTCTTTATCAACAGCATGGTCAAATCTGATCCACGTTTGCCGTTTGGTGGCATTAAGCGATCGGGCTTTGGTCGTGAACTCAGCAGCCAGGGCATTCATGAGTTTGTCAATGTCAAAACTGTGTGGGTGAAGTAGACAGCTAAGGATGAAGTATGAAGGCTAAAGGCTAAAACGGGCTTTAGCCTTTGGCTTTTAGCCTTCACAGCAAATGTCAGTGGTAGATAACATTTTCCTTTTTTGACTGTATTCTTTGTAACAAAACGGAGGAACGATTCTCCAGAACGTGTTAAGACAGGATGGGGCGGGTTTGACACGTTCCAGCGTTGGGAGTGTTTGTTAGAGTCTTACGAAGGTTGGCATAAATAGTTGGGTGATCGATTGAGCGCGCATGACGATGCGGTGAAGGGCATACTTAGTTTTTGTGAAGAGGGTTAAGGAACATGGGCGCAATGAATACTGCCGAACTGCTAGTTCGCTGTTTGGAAAATGAAGGCGTTCGCTACATCTTTGGGTTGCCGGGGGAGGAAAATCTGCATGTGCTGGAAGCGCTGAAGCACTCGTCGATTCAATTCATCACAACCCGCCACGAACAGGGAGCCGCGTTCATGGCAGATATATACGGGCGGCTGACGGGCAAACCGGGCGTGTGTCTCTCGACTTTAGGACCGGGTGCAACCAACTTGATGACAGGTGTTGCCGATGCCAATCTCGATCGCGCTCCCTTAGTCGCCATCACAGGACAGGTCGGCACCGATCGGATGCACATTGAATCGCATCAATATCTCGATTTGGTTGCCATGTTTGCCCCTGTCACAAAATGGAATGCCCAAATTGTTCGCCCCAGCAACACACCGGAGATTGTACGAAAGGCGTTTAAGATTGCCCAGGCAGAAAAACCCGGAGCTGTGCATATTGACCTGCCAGAAAACATTGCCGCAATGGCTGCCCCTGGTAAACCCCTGGTAAAAGACAACAAGGAGAAGACTTACGCCTCGTTTCAAAG
Organism: Tildeniella sp.; assembly: GCF_059505325.1. Classification (NCBI taxonomy): domain Bacteria; kingdom Bacillati; phylum Cyanobacteriota; class Cyanophyceae; order Oculatellales; family Oculatellaceae; genus Tildeniella; species Tildeniella sp. Next base: position 119,306 of record NZ_JCACKI010000008.1, on the reverse strand, counting down.
TATTGAAAAGGCAGCAGACTTTATTTCTCAAGCAGAAAATCCGCTAATTTTAGTCGGCAATGGTGCGATTCGGGCGAACGCCAGCGAAGACCTTACCGAGTTTGCCACGCGGCTAAACATTCCGGTTGCTAATAGCTTTATGGGTAAAGGTGTCATTCGCTATACCCATCCGTTGGCACTTTGGGCAGTGGGTTTGCAGCAACGTGACTACATTAGCTGCGGCTTCGATCGCGCCGATCTCGTCATTTGTGTGGGCTATGACCTGATCGAATACTCACCCAAAAAGTGGAATCCTGACGGCACCATTCCGATCGTCCACATTGGGGCAATGTCTGCCGAAGTGGACAGCAGCTATATTCCCGTTGCCGAAGTTGTCGGCGACATTTCCGATTCGCTCAGAGAGATTCTGTACCGTGCCGATCGCGCCAACAAACCAGATCCGCATGCGCTGGAGCTACGCGCCGAGATTCGTAACGACTATGTGCAGTATGCCAAGGATGACAGTTTCCCCATCAAGCCGCAAAAAGTTATTTACGACCTGCGTCAGGTAATGGCACCCGACGACATCGTGATTTCGGATGTCGGTGCCCACAAAATGTGGATGGCACGCCACTACCACTGCGAACGCCCCAATACCTGCATTATTTCTAACGGCTTTGCGGCAATGGGCATTGCCATTCCGGGGGCGATCGCCGCTAAGCTGGTGCATCCCGAACAGCGTGTCGTCGCTGTCACAGGCGATGGTGGCTTCATGATGAACTCTCAGGAACTCGAAACGGCACTGCGAATTGGCACACCGTTCGTCACGCTGATCTTCAACGACGGTGGCTACGGCTTAATTGAATGGAAACAGCAAAACCAATTTGGTAGCTCTGCCTTCATCAAATTTGGCAACCCCGATTTTGTGAAATACGCTGAGAGCATGGGTTTGAAGGGCTATCGCGTGGAATCTTGCCTGGATCTGATTCCCATCCTTAAAGAAGCGCTAGAACAAGATGTGCCCACCGTCATCGACTGCCCTGTGGACTATAGAGAAAACCTCCGGTTCACTCAACGTGCGAGCGATTTGAGTTGCGCGATTTAAGAGCCAAGGCTAGGACTTACGCAACCTTCGGACGTTTTAACAAGGATCAAGCAGCGTCACCAATGCACTGCTTAGATCTCTGATGTTGTGGTCAAAATGTGTAAGTCCTGACAGTATCGATGCCTTTATCCTCTACTTGTCCAATCGCCCCCGGTAAAGGCTTAAGCTGTCCAGCCCCAACGGTAGGAACCTGGAAAGAGAATGCGCGTCTACTCTACGAGCAGGGAATTGACGATTAGCACGGAGCTAGATCGATCGCGTTCAATTTATAGCGAACCAAAAGGCTAAAGACAATGAGTACAACAAAAGTTTTCGGATTGCTGAGTGTGGCGACAGCCACTGTCATCGCCTTAGTAGCACCACCCGCAATGGCGCAAAGAGTCTGTATTGAATCGGAGACAAACGGTAGAGTTGTCTGTGGCAGGGTAGTCAATGATACTCGTTACAACGATCGCAATGACGATCGCTACAACGATCGCAACGACAGCCGCTACAACAACCGTAACAGTGCTGCTAATGGCTTTGATGAACGCTTCTATTTGATGGCTTACCCGGATGTCAAGACAGCGGTTGAACGAGGACAGTTTAGAAATGGCTACACACACTATCAAAAGGCTGGGCGTTTTGAAGGTCGCTTTCCTCGTTTTAGTGAAGCCAGCTACTTAGCTAAGAACCCAGATGTCGCAGAAGCGGTGAGGCGCAGAAGCATTCGCAGTGGTTACGAGCACTGGTTGAAAAATGGTCGTTTCGAGAATCGCCAGCTTTAGGTGCCTGCAAAACGGGTGCGTCCTTCCGCAGGAGCACCGTTACCTAGCAGTCCTAAACCATTCATGAAACGTATGTAGTGGTTTGAGCACTCAGCGGTCAGCCGTCAGCTTAAGGGATTGCAAGAAAATAAGATACCCGTGGTTTGGGTTTCGGCTACGCTCAACCCGCTATGACTGAAGGTTGAGCGCCGTCGAAACCTGGTTCATTGGTCGGTTATTAAACCGCAAAGCCCTTAGATTGAGCACTGAGTGCTGAAAGCTAACCCAGCCTAACGTTACCAATCCAATAGGAGCGCTATCTGTAACGGTTCTTCTGCCCATTACCTGCATACCTGGCACAACTTTTCCTGTGTCTGATCCCTGTTCACAGCGCAAACCAATTTGGCTTTTTGGAGCTTGAAGAGTAGCATGGCATCTATGCGTGAGGTTTGATGACTTCATGCGGTACTGCTGCTTGTGTTTTGAGTATGACTAGACCGGGAACGCCAGACCATCAGCCATTAGATCGATCGCCAAAACCGACGCATGATGGGATGTTGCCTCGGCAAGCAGCATCTCAAGATAGATCTGTGACTTCAGTGTCACAGTCGCGTTCTCACACAAAAAGAGTAGACCCGTCTGGGCGATCGCAGCCTGTACCACCGCCACCACCACCTAGACCGTCTCAACAACCCAGGCATCGATCGAGCAATCGATCGAGCGGCGATACGCCAATGCCGTCTACTCTCAAGGCAAACCGATCGCCGCGTCGTTGGCTGCGCTGGCTGTATAGCTGGAAGTTTTGGTTACTAGCAACCGGTGTAGGCTGTGTTGGGACGGGAGCATTGGCACTGGCGCTGCTGCTGCAAATGCCAGGGTTACCCAACTGTCCGGCGATTTTTTGGCCCCTTGCCTCAGCATCGTTGCGCTTTGAGTGTGCGCGTTTGGCAGCCAGTAAGCAAACCTCCAACGACTTGCTGGAGGCGATCGCGCTGGTCGATTCTTTGCCCAAAGACCACCCGCTGCGCGATGAGGCTGATCGCATGGTGGAACTCTGGTCACTGGAAGTCTTGAAACTGGCAGAAGCCGATTTCAACGCTGGCAAGCTGAATGAGGCGATCGCGGCAGCACGACGCATCTCGCCTAAAGCGTCTGCCTACAAACGTGTGGAAGAACGGGTGCAGCGCTGGCAAACCATCTGGTCTAAAGCAGAAACTATTTACCGTAAAGCAGAACAGTCATTGCGCGACCTTGATTGGCGACAGGCATTTTCCTCTGCTGTCCGCCTGCTAGATGTGGAGAATACCTTCTGGCAGACCACTAAATACAACGAGCTAACGGGCAAAATCAACGGTTCGCGGGACGATGGCAACACGCTGGGCAAAGCGCAACGACTGGCTGATCAAGGTGGACTGACCAATTTGTTAGAAGCGATCAAGTTAGCGCAGTCAATTAACCCAACTAGCTACGTGCGCCAAGCGGCACAGAAGGCGATCGGAGAGTTTGGACAGCAGATGGTGGAGTTGGCACAGGCGATGCTCGATCGACGTGATTTGCAAGGCGCACTCAATGTCCTGAGCAAAATTCCTGATGTTGCCAAGCTGAATGAACAAGTGAAGGATATGACGCTGCTGGCAAATGCCCAGTCTCAAGTCTGGCTCAATACTGTACCCGATATTGAAGAAGCGATCGCGCAGGCGCAACGCATTCAGCCCGATCGTCCCCTTTACCGCAAAGCACAGCAGTTGATCGCCCGCTGGCAGTTTGAAATCGAGGCGATCGCACAGCTTGAAAAAGCACGGATTCTTTCGCAACCTGGCACAGTGAATGATCTAGCAGCGGCGATCGCAGAAGCCTCCACCATTCCTCGTTCAAATCCGCGCTGGAATGAAGTGCAACAGCAGATCCAGACCTGGACAGCGCAAATTCAAACGATCGAAGACCGCCCTATTTTAGATCAAGCAGAGCAAACGGCAACTCAGGGCGATGTTGCATCGTTGCAAGCGGCAGTGGCTCAGGCAAACCTGATTGGTCAAGGACGGGCACTTTACAAAGAAGCGCAAGGCAAGGTCAGCAACTGGACGGGGCAGATTCAGCAAATCCAGGATCAGCCGTATCTGGATCGTGCTAGAGACTTGGCGAACGCGGGCGATCTAACCTCAGCCGTGCAGACAGCAGAACAAATTGGGGCAGGGCGATCGCTCTATGCTGATGCTCAGGTCGATGTAAAGCAATGGCGCAGTCAGCTACGCGCTCAAGAGCTTCAGGCACAAGCGCAGCAGAACCTTCAGAATGCTCGTCAATTAGCCAATACAGGCTCTCCAGATGGCTTAGCAAATGCGATCAAAGCCGCTGCTCAGGTGCCATCTAGTAGTGCGCTGCGATCGGACGCTGATAATGCCATTAATGAATGGAGTACTCAGCTTTTGCAGGTGGCAAAAAGTCAGGCAGTCTATGATGTGCCAGGAGCGATCGCGGTGGCTCAAAAGATTCCTTCCCGCTCTAGCGTATATGCTGAGGCACAACAAGAGATCCAGATCTGGAAGAAGGCGATCGGGCAGTAGAAACCGCAGAGACGCAGAGGGCGCAGAGGTTAACCTTGGTGATGAGAATGCAGGTTTGGTCATTCTGTTTCTCAAACTGTAACGATTCAGGGATTTCATTTTAGCAAGGGCATAATAGCAGCCATCCAATGTTCTTCGCTGAGGGCTATTGATGCTGTTATGGAATGATGCCCGCACGTATCAAATTCTCTTCTTGGCGCTCTTTCTAGTGGTCGGTCTGGGTACACGTGACTGGACACTGCAACCAGGCATGATTGTGGTGGCGATCGCAACGTGTGTAACAACTCAATGGATGATGGTAGCGGTCAGCGGTCAGCGGTCAGCTAGAAGCCAGAAGCCAGAAGGTGACTCAACACTTTATCCTTTAGCCTTTAGCCTTTATCCTTCCTTTCTTTCCTCCCTCCCCAGTGCCCTCGTCACCTCGCTTGGACTCAGCATTCTCGTTCGCGCTGATCATTACAGCACAATAGTTTTGGCATGTGTGGCAGCGATCGTCAGCAAGTTTCTCATCCGGGTTAACGGGAAGCATGTCTTCAACCCTGGCAACTTTGGCATTGTGACAGCTCTCACGCTCACACCTGATGCCTGGGTGTCGCCGGGACAATGGGGCGAAGAAGGCTGGTATGCCCTGATGTTTTTAAGCTGCGGTGGGTTGGTGGTGGGGCGAGTCGGACGATGGGATACGACGATCGCCTTTCTCGGTAGCTATGCCGTGCTGGAAGCCATCCGCAACGTTTTGCTGGGCTGGACGTGGGATGTCTGGGCGCATCGCTTGATGAGTGGTTCGCTGCTGATGTTTTCCCTGTTTATGATTACCGACCCGCGCACAATTCCCAATGCTCGGTTTGGACGAGTGCTATGGGCAGTGGCGATAGCGCTCCTCACCTTCTTTCTCCGCAACTACCTGTTTCTTTCAACCGCCGTTTTCTGGGCACTCTTCGCGCTGGCACCGTTGAGCATTTTGATCGATGCTGTGTTTCCGGGCGATCGGTTTGTTTGGCAGAGCCGAGCAGGGGAAGCAGGGGAAGCAGAGGTGGCGGGGGAAGCAGAGGAGCGAGAAATGTCAGCACTGGTTACTTACAGCGGTTACTGATTGGGTAAACCACAGTCCAGTGAATATGGGTGTGGGGTGTAGGGTTTGGGGTGTGGTGAATGCAAATAAAAACGGCTGTAAAGCTCGTAAATCTAGGCAGCTATCAGCCTTTTAGCCTTCATACTTCATACTTCCTCCCTCCTCCCTCCTCCCTCCTCCCTCATCCCTCATCCCTCATCCTCTAGCCTTTCTTTCAACTCAAAACTCCTAACTATGATCATGAAACCCTTCCGTATTCTCATTACCTTATTTTTCACCTGCCTGGTTTGCCTGCTGGTCGCTCCTAGCGCCTGGGCGTTTTGCGGCTTTTATGTAGCAAAGGCAGATGCCAAACTGTACAACCAGGCATCGCAGGTGGCGATCGCGCGTGCTGGTAATCGCACGGTGCTGACGATGGCAAACGACTTTCAGGGTGAGGTCAAGGATTTTGCGATCGTCGTGCCTGTCCCGGTGGTGCTGCGAAAGGATCAGATTAAGGTGGCTGACCCGAAAATCATCGAGCGGCTGGATGCGTTTAGTGCACCCCGTCTGGTGGAATATTTTGACGAAGATCCCTGTGAACAGCGGCTGTACGATCGGGCAGTTCCGGCTCCTTCCGCTGCGTCAGGCATGGCTCAGGAGTCAAATAGAGCGCGTAGAGATTCGCTGGGTGTCACTGTGGAAGCCCGATACACCGTTGGCGAGTATGACATTCTGCTGTTGAGCGCCAAGGAGTCAGACGGGCTGCAAACCTGGCTGACCCAAAACGGCTACAAAATTCCCAAAGGTGCAAACCAACTGCTAAAACCCTACATCCGGCAAAAGCTGAAGTTTTTTGTGGCGAAGGTTAATCTGGATGAGTACGACAAAGCGGGCTATCAATCCCTGCGTCCCCTGCAAATTGCCTATGAGTCACCGCGCTTTATGCTGCCGATTCGGTTGGGAATGATCAATGCAAAGACGGCACAGGATTTGCTGATCTACGTTCTGTCGCCTCAAGGACAAACGGAGGTCACAAACTATCGCACCGTCAAAGTACCGTCGGATTCGGAGATTCCGGTGTTTGTCAAAAACGAATTTAGTGATTTTTACAAAGCGATGTTCCAGACGGCGTACGATCGCGAAGACCGCAAAGTTGCCTTTATGGAATACGCCTGGGACATGGCAAACTGCGACCCCTGTTCCGCAGAGCCATTATCGCCAACAGAACTGAAGCAAGCAGGTGTGTTCTGGCTCGACAATTCAGACAGCGATGCAGTTCTTTTCCCATCGGGTGGTTTCCGCCGTCCGTCGCCGTCCTCCAGCGTTTTCATCACCCGTCTGCATGTCCGTTACACCCGCGATAAATTCCCCGAAGATCTAGTCTTCCAGGAAACGGGCAACCGTGAGACGTTCCAGGGACGCTATGTGTTGCGTCATGCCTTTACCGGAGCGCCGAAATGTCAGGCAGCATACCAGTATCGCCGATCGCTCCCCCGGCGGTTTGAACAGCAGGCACAAAACCTGGCGCGTTTAACCGGGTGGAACATTCAGGACATTCGCAAAAAACTGCCGCAAATCGAAGGGGATGCGCGTCCCTTCTGGCAGCGGATTCTGTCCAGTCTGGTCGGTAGATAGCAATTGATTAGCAAGTACGATCGCGCTGTCCAACTGTGGGAGGTTATCAACTGTCTTCCATTGTTGGACAGTAGGATAGAGTCGAGGGCAGAATAAGAAGGTTGCAACTCAGCGAAGTGGTTAGTTATGGACAGCTTGAACGATCTGTTTCAAAAAACCCTCTATTTTGGGGCAGGGCTGGTGGCAGTGACGATCGAACAAATCGAGCGTTTGGATGAAAGCATCGCAGCGGTACAGGTCGAGGTGCAGCAAACAGTAGATGAACTGATTGAGCGAGGCGAACAGGTGGTGACGCAAACTCAGCGATCGTCCCCTGCAACTGACTGGCAAGTAGCACCCCTGCATCGTCGCTTAGTGATGTTGCTCAACGGGAACGAATCGATGGCAAGGCATTTAGTTGAACAGGCTCAAGAACAACATCCCGATCGCTCCTTAGTTTGGATCTATGAGAAAGTCATCCACGATTTGGAGCGCGATCGGGGCTTGTAAGTAAAGTCTTACAGAAGGAAACCAAGCCAATTACTGTGACTCCAGCCAAACTGAATCACTCCGACGGATACTGCCGCTTTGCAAGACGGAGGCGCGGATGCCTGCAATGACGTTGTTATGCTTCGCAGTTGTTTGCAAAATGCCCAAATCATTAGGTAAACCAGCTTGTGCCAATGTGGTGACGACGCAGCGAGGACAGGCGGTGTCGATGCTGAGGCGCACTTTGTCACCGATCGCCAGCACACTCCCCACCCAGGCATCTTCCACGAATGAAGCTTCATCCGCTATCGGTTTAATCAGAATGTTGGGTCGAAAGCGGCGTAGATCAAATTGTCCGTCTGGGTAAAGTTCCTGAAGCCTTGCTAACGTTGCGGTCGTAATCGCGTGGACAAAGCACGAATCGAAGAATGTACCGGGAGGCAAAACCAGTTCGGTGGTCGTCTCCTGGTGTGCGGTGCCTTCAACATTGGGCCAATATTGATCCAGGCTGGCAGTCTGCGGTGCCGAAGAAAGTAGCTGCACATCTCGACCGAGCAAACCAGAGAGAATACTGCTGGTGTCGATCGCCTCACTTGTAACAGAACCCCCATCCGGCAGAGAGACGGTTACCGGAGGCAGCGCTTCTCGCATGGGCATTGCCGTGTAAGCCGCCTGAAATGACAGCAGTTTTGCCCACTTTTTGGGATTTTTCGCACTGGCGACCCTACCACTTTGGGTATCCAGCAGCGCGTAGGCTCGATCGCCCAGCAATCCCTGCTCCGTTACCTCCGAAGCCTCCAGTTCTTCTCCCAGCATCGATTTCACGGGATAGCGCCAGAGCGTTGCGACTGAACCGACGAGCGATCGCACCATACATCACACCTTGCTGACCACTGGCTAACGCTAGCAAAGCTTAAGCAATGCAGGCGTATCAGAACGTACAGGGTCGAACTTTTCCGCGCTTTCTCCATACCGTCACTGTCGCTGCGACTGAAGTTCGACACTGACCAGACCCGCTAAAATGGGGTGAGATGCCCAAGCCGTAGAGTCTGCTATGACCGTGCGATCGTCCGTTGAATTTTTGGATGCCTTTGATGTCATTGTTGTAGGAGCCGGACACGCTGGCTGTGAGGCAGCACTGGCAACCGCTCGGCTGGGTTGTCGGACGCTCTTGCTGACCTTAACGCTAGACAAAATTGCGTGGCAGCCGTGTAATCCTGCGGTGGGTGGTCCTGCCAAGTCACAACTGGTGCATGAAGTGGATGCCTTGGGTGGTGCAATTGGCAAACTGGCAGACCGTACTTATCTGCAAAAGCGAGTGCTGAATGCGTCGAGAGGTCCTGCGGTGTGGGCGTTGCGGGCGCAGACGGACAAGCGTGAATATGCGGCTGTGATGAAAACGATCGTCGAAAATCAGCCCAACCTGACCATCCGCGAAGGCATGGCAACCGATTTGGTTTTGGGCGAGAACGATGAAATTATCGGCGTGCAAACCTACTTTGGTGTCGCGTTTCAGTGCAAAGCGGTGGTGCTGACCACAGGCACGTTTCTGGGCGGCAAAATCTGGGTGGGCAACAAGTCAATGGCAGCCGGACGTGCGGGCGAATTTGCCGCTGTGGGCATGACCGAAACGCTCAATCGGCTTGGCTTTGAGACGGGACGGCTGAAAACGGGTACACCTGCGAGGGTCGATCGCCGCTCCGTCGATTTCACCAACCTGGAACCTCAACCTGGTGATACGGATGTCCGCTGGTTTAGCTTCGACCCAGACGCATGGGTAGAACGTGAACAGATGCCCTGCTACCTGACGCGCACTACGGCTGAAACTCACCGCATTATTCGTGACAATCTCCATCTGTCACCCGTTTACGGCGGCTGGGTGGATGCCAAAGGTCCACGCTACTGCCCCAGCATTGAAGATAAAATTGTACGCTTTGCCGATAAGGAAAGCCATCAGATTTTCATTGAGCCAGAAGGACGAGACACGCCAGAGCTTTACATCCAGGGCTTTTCAACCGGGTTGCCTGAAGCCATTCAACTGCAAATGCTGCGATCGCTCCCCGGTTTAGAAAGCTGCGCGATGCTGCGTCCCGCCTATGCGGTGGAATACGACTATCTCCCCGCAACGCAGTGTTATCCCACGCTGATGACCAAAAAAGTTGAGGGGCTATTCTGTGCGGGACAGATCAACGGCACGACAGGCTACGAAGAAGCAGCAGCACAGGGCATTGTGGCAGGCATCAACGCCGCGCGTCTAGTGCACAACCAGGAAATGGTGATCTTTCCGCGTGAGCAGAGCTACATCGGCACCTTAATTGATGATCTGTGTACCAAGGATCTACGAGAACCGTATCGCGTGCTGACTTCACGATCGGAATATCGCCTGCTGCTGCGATCGGACAATGCGGATCAACGCCTCACACCCCTCGGTCGAGAGATTGGACTGATTGACGATCGCCGCTGGCACTTATTCACCCACAAACAAGCACGTATTGTTGCCGAAAAAGAACGCCTGCACGAAACTCGCGTGAAAGAGCATGACGAACTGGGTCAAAAAATTGCAGCGCATACCCAACAGGCAATCAAAGGCTCAGTGACTTTAGCTGACTTGCTGCGAAAGCCAGGGTTTCACTACGTTAATTTAGAGCAGTTTGGTTTAGGAAACCTGGAGTGCGATCGTGCTGAAAAAGAAGGTGCGGAAATTGACATCAAATACGCGGGTTATATCCAGCGGCAACAGCATCAAATTGACGCGATCGTCCGTCAAGAGCATCGTCAGCTACCACCCGATTTAGACTACAGCGCGATCGCCACCTTGTCTAAAGAATCCCGCGAGAAACTGGCGAAAGTGCAACCGTTGACAATCGGGCAAGCCGCTCGTATTGGTGGTGTCAATCCTGCCGATGTGAATGCCTTATTGGTTTATCTCGAAATCCAGGCACGTCAACAGATGAAAGTGGGGGTTTTATGACTGCGTTCATTATCAATTTTGATGCGATCGTTCAAATGACTGACGAGCATTTAGAGCAGCTTTGTCGGGCAAATCCCGATGTCAAATTTGAACGCACCGCTAAAGGGGAATTAGTTATTGTGGCACCCACAGGCGGCGAAACAGGCAGCTATAACTCTGAATTAAATGCAGACTTTGTGATCTGGAATCGGCAGACAAAACTAGGGGTCGTTTTCGATTCATCAACCTGTTTCAAACTTCCCAATGGAGCGCTCCGTTCTCCTGACGTTGCCTGGATTAAACAAGACCGTTGGGATGCACTCACTCCAGCACAGAAAGCAAAGTTTTCACCGATCGCGCCTGATTTTGTGCTGGAATTAATGTCACCCAGTGATGAACTCAGCGATGCACAGGCGAAGATGCGAGAGTATATTGAAAACGGTGTCAAGCTTGGCTGGTTGCTGAACCGCAAAACGCGCAATGTGGAAATTTACCGCCCTCATCAGCCCGTAGAAAATTTGGCATCTCCACCAATACTTTCGGGTGAAGATGTCTTACCTGAATTTGTCCTAAATGTTCAATCGATCTGGTAATTAATATTTGCGTATATACGGCACAATCGTCTCCTAAAGCAACACATATTATGATTACCCGAAGCTTTCAACCACATAGTAAGAATTACCATAGCCGCTATCGATAAAAATCAGACTGCTGTCATCACTTCCTAGTTCTCGACTGCCCGCAATACCGCGATTGAGAATGTGGATAAGCTGTTGAGGCGTAAAAGATTCTAGCTCAACCATATTGCCTGCTTCTAACCACGCAATCTCTTCATCTGAAAGGCTCGATCGCACGTCAGATGGCATCTGTTTTGCGGTTTGAATAGTATCAGCCGCACGTTGAATAAATATGGATTTACTGAGAAAAACTTGTCGCGGTAGCAAGCCAACATCAAAAATTTCAACGTTGCTATTTTGAAACCATTTAGGACTGGTTTTGATTTGATGAATCAAGCTGATGCCTCTAGGATTGCAATCATGAAAGGCATACACTTTTAGTTCAGGATTGCGGCGTAGCATTGCCATTGTGGTGTCAAAAATACCCTGTGGATAACCTGTAATACTGAGAATCGCACAGTTATTTTCAAAGTGAAAATTGTTGGCAATTAAGATTTGAGCGATCGCAGCACTACTACAAACAACTAGCCGATCAAAGCTATAAGCAGTAATATCGGGATTCACTGTTGCAGGTGTTGCACTTTCACGAGTCGGTGGTAGCAAATTAGATGCCAAACCATTAATTTGCTGCCAGCGATCGAGCCAACCTTGAAACTGAGTAGGATCAACCGTAAATTCTTGATATTTCAGTGTTTGGTGTCCGCGCAAACGAACACCTAAGTAGAGCATTCCAATTCCTAGAAGAACGCTGATAAAAAATAGAAAAAATGAGTTGCCTACAATACCAGCGATGATGCCTACTGCCAGAACGATGCCACCAATGATTTGCAAGATTCTGGCGCTACTCTGGCGTAGTTTAGGATCAGATTTAGTAGAACTACTTATTTTGAATAGGATGATTCCTGCAACGGTACTAAGCAGAATTCCAGGTGCAAAGAGAGCCAGAACGCTTCTTGTTCCCTCAAAGAGAACAGAACCTGCGGTAAATGTTGCCATCGTTGCTAAGAAAAGGTAAAGAAAGAGACAGCCGATCGTTGGTATCGTCCCCTTCTTTTTAAAGCGTTTATCGAGAAAATAAAGGAATTGTTTGGATGTAAAAAAGAGCGTATTGTTTGCTGAAAGATCGGCGATCGCTTTTGCAAACATTGGATCAGTTACTTTAACTTTGCCCATCGCTGTTGGCTCAAACGCAAACGGGTGCTGGCAGCTTTTACACCGACCTTGATTGTCCGTCCGATCTTTTAATGTATTGTCAGTGCTACAGCGAATACATTTCATATAGCCTCCGGTGAATAACTTAAAATACCTGATTTTCTATTAGTGTGCTGTAGCTTTCTCGCGTCCGAATCAGGCGATGTTTTTTGTTTTCTAGTAACACTTCGGCGGGGCGGGGACGGTGCAAAAAATGAGAGGACATTGCATAACCATACGCGCCTACATCCAAAATGGCGAGAATGTCACCTGTTTTTAGAGCTGGCAACTGACAATTTTTGCCTAGATAATCACGGGAGTAGGTCGTGTTGCCGCAGATGTTTGTGAGAAAGTCGGGAGTCGGGAGTCGGGAGTCGGGAGTGAGGGGGTGAGGGGGTGAAGGGGTGAAGAGGAATGTGGATTCTGAATCAGCTCTGCCTTCTGCCTTCTGCCCTCTGCCTTCTGCGTTCTGCCCTCTGCGTTCTGCCTTCTGCCTTCTGCCTTCTGCCTTCTGCCCTTCTTGCCACGCTGCGATTTCTCGGTACCCGCCGTGAACAGATGGTACAGAAAGATTTGCAACAGTGGTGTCTACGCCAACGATTTGCTTGCTATTTTGCCATTTGACAGAGACAACTTGAGTTAGAAGTGTGGCGCAGGACGCGATCGCAGCGCGTCCTGGTTCAATCACTAGATCAATTGGTCGATCGAGTTGCGAGAGACGATCGCTCAAGGCAGCACCAAATTGATGCCAGTCGAATGTAACGCCATCGTGATGATAGGGATAGCCGAAACCGCCACCAAAGTCGAGATAAGTCCAATCTGGTAGTTGGCTGGCAGTGGCGAGAACGATGGCGATCGCCTCTGTAAAAGCAGTCGTGGCGTTAGTTCCCGTCCCTTTGTAAAAGTGCAGCCCACTGATTTTAAGTCCAGCTTGCCGAGCCATGTTCACCGCAGTGGGAAAGTCATCCGGATGCACCCCAATCCGACTCTTGCCCGTCAGTGCAGGAAAATTAAGCCGAAGCCCGATCCGAAGCGGTAGAACATTTTGAGCTAATAAGCCTTCTCTGCGCCTCTGCGCCTCTGCGGTGTCCTCCTCCTCTACCTTATTCGCTGATCCCTCGCTCAACGATCGCCAAACCTCACCACACAACTGCAACTGTGCGAGGCTATCGAGGTTGAGCGTAGTAACGCCCCAGCGAAGAACTTGCGCCATTTCAGCGCGATCGAGGTTGCTACCGCTGTAGATAATCTGGCTAGGATGAAAGCCTGCATGAAGTCCAAGGTAAATGTCACCAGGGGTATTGGCATGAAGCCCCCACCCTGACTCGCGGAAAATTTGCAGTAAGGCAATATTGCCATTGGTCACGCTGGCAAAGTGAAAGCGAGTCTGTGGATAAAGAATAGACTGCGTGATGTGTCGAATGGTCTGGCGCAGGCGATCGCCCTCATAGACGTACAAAGGCGAACCATACGTTGTGAGTAATTGTGTTGCCAGCTCCAGACAGAAAGGTGGAGATGGGGCTGAAACCGCTACCATTGCTGAGCCTCCCGTTGCAGCCGAAGGTATTGCCGTCCCAGCAAAGCAGGCAGCCAGAAGGGATGATCCAACGAAGCAGATGGGCGTGTCGTACCGAGAACGACGTGTTGCCACACCTGCCACATCATAAGCAACCAAAGGCTCTCACCGATACGGCGACCTTGAATAGTGCCAAGCTTGCCAGCCGCAATCCGAGTTGCCACATGAGGCTGCCACACACCTTCGTCGCGCAAACAACCAGGGTTCAGCCAGACACCCAGTTCATGCCACAGACCATCTAAACACCAGGAGGTTAAAGGCACACCCATGCCACGCTTCTGCCGCCAGACAATGTCCGCTGGTAGCCAGGGTTCCACCGCTCGTTTCAGAATGTACTTCTCGCAGGCAGCGTTCAGGTGCAGTTCGCCTGCGAGTTGAAATGACCATTGCGCGAGGGCTAAGTCGCAAAAGGGCGATCGCACTTGCAAGCCATGTGCCAGCCCTAAATTTGTTGCACGGGGATGAATATTCTGTGCCCCTTTCAGCATTAAGGTAGCGCGACGGAGACGATGTAGCAATGTGCGCGAAAAGCTTGGATTCAATGCCTCGTGCAGCCAAGTTTGCGGCGCGATCGCTGGCAGTTGAGCCAGAACCGTTGGCTGAAAAATTTCTGCCTCGTAGCCCCACAAGCGATGAAAAGTACGAAGGTATTGCTGCTCAAAGGACTCTACTGCCTGCACGGTTTGATACAGATCGGCTGCAATCAAGGGTTTATTCGTCCAACCTGCAAACAGTTGATCGCCTCCTTCACCATTAAAGATCACCCGTACATCCTGGCTGGCAGCCTGCATTACGAGAAACAGTGGCACCGTCACACCATCACCAAAGGGCAGATCCAGCGCTCGTACGGTCGAGATCAGCGCTTGCCGCACACGTTTGGGACTGGCATCGACTTTGACCAACGGAATATTGAGAAATTCAGCTACCTGCTCGGCGTAGGGATACTCTGAAATGCCATCGGTCCCAAAATCAAGGGTATAGGCACGGACTTTGATGCCTGCTTCTACTAACAAGGCAGCCACGATCGACGAATCTAGCCCACCTGACAGCAAAACACCCACTGGTTCATCGCTCAGATCCGTGATTTGGCGTTCCACTGCGTCCTTGAGCAACGATCGCAGTTGGGCGATCGCGATCGCCTCATCCTGAATTTGCTCTGACGCTTCCTGCCATTCGAGCGATCGTGTTTCATTGAGTGCCGACAACGTGCAGGTATCCTGATCAGCGATCCAGGTTTGCTCGGTTCCGGCTGGTACAGAGTGAATCTGAGCAACAGGGGTCAGTGGAGTCGGCACATAGGAAAAGTAACTATAGCCATAGAGCGCAGGAATGCTGACCTGGGGCGCTTCCACTAGAGGCAGCAGTAGACTCAGGCGTGAGGCAAACCAGAGCACCTGTCCCCTTTGAGTCCAGTACAGCGGCATCCGTCCAAAGAGTTCTCGACCCAGCGTGAAGCGATCGCCGCCCAGTGTTGCCCAACCATCCAGTAAGGAAGCACCATCGGCTTGCTGACACTGACCAGACGCAGCGAGGGCGGCGATCGTTCTTACTGGCAACTGTGAACCGTCAGATAACTGCAACCCCAGGTAAGCAACACCCCAAACCTGCCTAACATCACTGGACGATTGACCCAGTTGGCGTGTGCATTGATTGCTACCATGATTGGCACTCACACTGCCAAGCACACAGGTCAGCATCTGTTCCAGGTCAGCTTGGCTGCCATACCCCCAGTAACCGACTGCATGATGAGGCTTGATTGCAGTCAGAATTGCCTTACCCATAGCAAATAGCTTTAGTGCAGACTACTTTACGTCAAATTTGGCATCGCTGAGTGGGCGATCGTCTAACCGCAGCCGCACCTGCCAGGTTCCCGTTGGTGCAGAGGCATCAAGCCGATAGCGGCAGTGAGTCGTCCAAACCGCTGTGTCAATTTGGCGAGTCTCATAACGATTTTGTTTGACAACCTGTCCGTTAGGGGCAACCCAATCGCAAGTGAGGGGGAGCTTTTTACCCACTGGCGCATCGTTCAGCGTCACATTGTAAAACAACTCTGGACTGCTTTGGCGAGACAGGGTTCGATCGTCGCAGCTATCCTGAGCTAAAGCAACACAGCTTTGCTCTGCCGAAACGCGATTAAGGGTTTGATTTTGCTGCTGCATGAAAACTGTGACACCTGCGATCGCCACGACCAAACTGGCGATCGCACCACCGATTAGCCAACGTTGGCGGCGTTGTTGCACGATCAACGCATCCTTGCGCTGTAGCTGGATCATTGCCTCATCTAGCAGATCGGGCGACAGGTTGAGTTCCCGCAGAATGTCTTGCACCTGACCACGATCGAGTTCGTCTTGCTGTCGTTGAGAAAGCCGTTCGACTTCGCCAACCAGTCTTGTTAGCTGTGCCTGTGTCAATCGGTTTTCCATTGATCGACCTCTTTTTAGTGTTTCAGAGAATGTGTTGAGTCAGTGGATGGGACATCAATCAATTAGGAATATAGAAGGGCGCGGTTCTTGAAGGCACTCACCACATCTAAAAGATTTTTAGGTGTGTCATACCTAACGGCTCTGCGGATGAAGGCAGCAGCCTTAGACCACCATAAAGGAGAAAAACCCCAGAGGCAATATGGCTCTGAGGTTTTCTCGTTTTCTAAAGGTGAGGTTAGATCGCTATGAGACGGATGCGCTCACGGCAACTGGCTGACCTGTTACCTCGGTGACAATGCGACGAAAATCCTCACCTTCGATCGTTTCTTCCTCTAATAGCAGGTCAACCAGGCGATCGACCAGCGTGCGGTTTTCCCGAATCACCTTTCTCGCTTCTTCGTAGCATTTAACGGCAATGCCCCGCACTTGCTGGTCAATCTGCGTAGACATGTCTTCCGAGTATTCGGTGCGGGGTGACAAGCCACGACCTAGAAAAACCTCACTGCCTGCGCTTTCCAGCGCGACCAGTCCTAGCTCAGACATGCCGTAGCGCGTGACCATTTCTCGCGCCAAATCAGCCACCGCTTTAATATCGCTGCTGGCACCTGCTGTCACTTCAGCATCCCCAAACACCTCCACTTCGGCGGCGCGTCCACCTAGCGCAATCGTAATGCGATCGGTTAACCAGCCACGAGTGTAAAGACCGCTGTCGATCATATCTTCATTAAATGCCTGCTGAGCAAAACCGCCAATGCCACCCGATCGCGGAATGATGGTCACTTTGTTGAGCGGGTCGGAGTTTTTGAGCAGGGTCATCAGCAGCGCATGACCAATTTCGTGATAGGCAATCAGCCGTTTTTTCTTGCTGTCAAGTAGAGGCGTAAGAGTTAAACCGATCGTGACGCGATCGATCGCATCGTCAATCTCCAGCATCGTGACGGCATCTTTACGACGACGTGCAGTGAGAATGGCAGCTTCATTGAGCAGGTTTGCCAGTTCCGCACCCGAAAAACCAGGAGTCCGACGAGCGATCGCCTCTAGAGAAATATCTGTGTCCAGCTTCTTGTTGCGAGCGTGAACCTCCAAAATACCCAATCGCCCTTTGTAGGTGGGCAAATCGACCATCACCTGCCGATCGAAACGACCAGGACGCAGCAGCGCCGAATCCAACACATCAGGGCGGTTGGTTGCCGCGATGATGATGATGCCCGTATTACCCTCAAAGCCATCCATCTCGGTCAGCAACTGGTTGAGGGTTTGCTCCCGCTCATCGTTGCCGCCACCAATGCCTGCACCGCGCTGCCGTCCCACAGCATCAATCTCATCAATAAAGATGATGCACGGCGCATTCTCTTTCGCTTTCTTGAACAGGTCACGGACGCGAGAGGCACCCACACCCACAAACATCTCCACAAACTCAGAACCAGAGATGCTGAAGAAGGGTACGCCCGCTTCACCCGCGATCGCCTTGGCTAGTAAGGTTTTTCCCGTACCCGGCGGTCCGATGAGCAGCACCCCTTTGGGAATTTTGGCACCCACTGCCGTAAAGCGTTCGGGCTTTTTGAGGAACGTCACCACTTCTTGCAGTTCTTCTTTTGCCTCTTCAATGCCCGCGACATCATCAAACATCACGCCTGTTTTCGCTTCCATCTGAAAGCGGGCGCGGGACTTGCCGAAGCTCATCGCCTGTCCAGGACCACCGGGAGCATTACTGGAGCGGCGCAAAATCATGAGCAAACCGCCAATCAGCAAGAAAAACAGCAGTAGGTTTGCCAAAATTCCCATGACGGCGCTGTTATCTTGCGTTGGCTGCACGGTGATGTCAACTTTATTGGCTAAAGCTTTCTTTGTCACTTCACCGTAATTGTCAAACAATGGCACTTCGCGCGGCGGATCGCCTTTCTTCTGCCCTTCCATCGTCACGCGTGCAACCCGCTGCGTCGGATCGATTTCAATCCGATTGACCTTGCCAGCATCAATTTCTGTCAGCAACGCACTGTAGCTCAGCGGCTCACGAGTGCTTTGTGCAGCGACAGGTAAGCTGAGCGTCATCCCATGAGCAATGACCCAAAAAGCGGTGGCGATTCCCACGGCGGTAGAACCTCGTCGGGGCAGTCGTTTTACCAGTGCATTTGTCCAGGAACCTTTCATACGTAGCGCCTTCTACCTGTTACCTTTGTTTTGCTGATGATGCCCCCGCTTTACGGCACTGCTCGATCGCTTCTTTCAGCGTAAGCACAAAACTGACGGGACTTCTTCCAAGTTTAGCTCACTCATCTTTATCCTAGCGAACGAAATACTGGTGAGTGGAGTGCTTCTAGGCAAAGCCATCGTTGCCAGAGAAGAAATGAAACCACACTTAGCACTCAAAAATTGACAGCGTGAAAATTGACAGTGTGAAAAATAAATCGCTATGATTAAATCGTAGTCGTTATGAGTTTATTTTCTGCGGGGTCGCTACATCAAGCGCTCTAATAGAAAAAACAATCGTTCTGGTAAACGTTACACCGATTTAAACCGTTCTCACGATGTGTGGGGCAGTCGAAGGGGTCGGTTTGAGCACTGTCGGTTTGAGCACTATGGAGTCGGTTTTGCTGTTGCTTTAAGACAAACCCCCTCCTACAGATATGTGCCGTGAGCGCAACTTGATTTGGCGCTACTCGAGCATCGCAGTCTAAGCTATCCAATCTCACGCAAAAGGGTTTCTGAACAATGGTTAGATTCGTAGGTATTGCTGGTAGTCTCCGAGCTGATTCCTACAGCCAGCAGGCATTACAACTTGTAGCGCAGCGATTAGAGGCGTTGGGAGCAACGGTCGAAATTCTCGATCTTCGGACTTTAAAGCTGCCGTTTTGTGATGGTGGCAAAGAGTATCCAGATCACCCAGATGTCGATCGGCTGCGTCAGGCGTTTCATCAAGCAGATGGCATGATTTTGGTCACACCGGAATATCACGGCAGTGTCAGCGGTGTGATTAAAAACGCGCTAGATCTAATGAGTTTCGACCAGCTATCGGGTAAAGTGGCTGGACTGGTTAGCGTTTTAGGCGGGCAGCCAAACAGCAACGCGCTGAATGATCTGCGCCTTATCTTACGCTGGGTTCACGCCTGGGCGATTCCTGAACAGATTGCGATCGCGCAAGCCTGGAAAGCCTTTGGTGCCGATGGCAAGTTACAGGATGAAAAGTTATCAGAACGCTTCGATCAGTTTGCTCAAAGCCTGGTCGAAAATACGCAAAAGCTGAGAGAAGTCGGTTGAAGGAGCGGTCAGTTATCAGCTATCAGCGATCAGCTTTTACTGATGGCTGACGGCTGACAGCTCTTATTTTTCTGACCGCTGGCTGCTGACGGCTATTTCAATGATGGTGATGTCCGTTGCCGTGCTGGTGCCCATGATCATG
Source organism: Tildeniella sp. (assembly GCF_059505325.1). NCBI lineage: Bacteria > Bacillati > Cyanobacteriota > Cyanophyceae > Oculatellales > Oculatellaceae > Tildeniella > Tildeniella sp. The sequence continues at coordinate 99,538 of NZ_JCACKI010000008.1, read as the reverse complement.
GTGGTGATCGTGATGCTCATGCTTAGCTAGGCTGGGGTTCACAGCTAGCGCTTGCTCTGCTAACAGTGCCTCAATTTGAGGGTGTGCCCAGTCTGCGACCATCTTGAGAAATTCTGGACGATCGTTCGCGCATTCCATCTGCACATACGTGACTTCAGGATGCTTGCGACGCAGCGTATGGATGATGTGATCCACATCCAAGAGGGTTTCGTGGTTCTCAGTGGCAAACCCGATCGGCATGAAAACAAGTGCCGTTGCACCTAGATCAATTAAATTTCTCGCGGCGAGTTCTGCGTTCGGCTGCGTCCATTCAATGAGTGGCGTTTGGTGGTTGAGCCAGCCAACGGATGTAAGGGGATAGCGGTAGATCAGCTTTTCGCGGATGCGATCGTACAACGCCTGACTCTCGTCAATGCCGGACGTAAAGCCTTTCGCTTTGTGAGGGCAACCGTGGTTCATCAGTACAATCCCAGTCTGCGAGGGAAGATGCGCCACTGCCAGATCAGCTTTGATTTTGTCCTCAACCATCCCTGCCATGAGATCGATATACTCAGGCTCACTGTAGAAGGATGGAATGTAGCGAGTGCCTTTGACCCAATGCTCATTGCCATCTGCCAACTGCGTGAGTGCCTTGTTGACTTGCTCAACCGCAATGCCACTCGTAAAGATGGAATCGACGACCAGAAGGGGATAGATCAGTAGCTTGTCAAATCCTTGTGCCTTGACCTCAGCTAGCACCTGTTCTGGAAGGAAGGGAGCACAAAAGTTGAAGGCTTTAAAGACTTTAACGCGATCGCCCCAACGCTCTTGAAGAGACTGCTCAACGCCAAGGCGCTGGCGCTCAAAAATGGCATTGTGCGGTGATATAAAGTGGTCGTGCTGATGGCTCCACTCGTGCAAGTCAAAAGCGGCTAACAATTTGGCTAGCGGTGGATAGATCCATGTTGGCACAGGCGCAAACTTCGCTGTCAATAGGTTCAACGCTTGCTCATTATAGTTGGCAAAGTCTTCGTAGCTTTCGACCTCACCATAGCCCATTAACAGCACTGCCACCCGATCCTGAGGGAAAGAGACGTTAGCTAATGGCTGGGTTTTTTCAGGAGTAGCGACCACTGATACTGCCTCAACGTTGTTGTACTGGTTTTAGTCACGATCGCTTAAGCAGTCGGTTCACTGCCCTGCACAGGCAGTGTTCAACTCAAAAGCCTAATTGACCCTTACTAGACTAACATCCTATCCAGGGGGAGGGCATAAAACTGGCACTAAGTTGTCTCATTAGGACTCACGCAGTCAAAACGCGTCAGTCCTGCTTCTAGGACGTAGCTAAATCAGTACGAGAAAACACGGAATCGAGACCAGACACGATTAAAGATGAACAGCCACTACGACAGTCATCTTAACTTTTTAGCTCATCCTCAGTTTCGAGAGGAATAACAAAGTGGGGATTGTGCTCTGCCCTGGAATACACGATCGGAGGCTAACGCAGCAGTTCATTCAAGGATTGCTGGAAGCTGCCGATAACACAAGCTTACGTCCAGAATCGCTGCTGGTTTTTCCAGTCGAACGTTATCCTGCGTACTCAGGACTGCACATTTTGCGCTTTCTCCACGAACAGCTTAGCCAGCGTGATCCGGATTTGGCGTTCAGCACACCGATAGTATTAATTGGGTTTAGTGCGGGTGTCGTCGGTGCCGTCAGTGCTGCTTCTGCTTGGCAAGCGATGGGTGGAACGGTAACAGCACTGTTTGCGATCGACGGTTGGGGCGTACCGCTTGTGGGTAGGTTCCCCATGCACCGACTCAGTCACGATACTTTCACACATTGGAGCTCAGCACTCTTGGGCGCTGGAGAGGACAGTTTTTATGCTGACCCTGCTGTAGCGCATCTCGAACTCTGGCGATCGCCACAAGCTGCCGACGGTTGGTGGCTTGTACCCGATCAACGACAACTTCCCGTCGCCATCTCGGCTGCCAGTTTTCTAACTGCCCTGTTGCACCGCTATGGTGAGCTGTAATGAGCGAACTTAGACTAAGAAAAACTTTTTTGTTGCAGGTGGGAACACTAGAATAGCTCAGCTTGTAGTGTTGGATTAGGTATTAGCTGTTACCGAATCTGATTTAAAACTGCAACGGGGAGTTGTGCTTCACCGCAACGACGCAAACGAGGGAGGACGTTCAACTGGTTCCCAAACGCTTTTCTAGACGAGACGCTATGCTTCCAACCAGCTCTTCTGATGGTGGGTTCGGTACACTGCTGAAAAATCGACCCTTTCTGGCGCTGTGGACGGCGCAGGTTTTGTCGCAGGTTGCCGATAAGATTTTCTTTGTGTTTCTGATTGCGCTGCTCGTTAACTATCAGCCACCTCCTGGGTTGGAGAATTCGGCTCGCTCAGCACTCCTGTTTGCGATCACGTTGCCTGCCATCTTGTTTGGTTCAGCAGCCGGAATCTTTGTCGATCGCTTCGATAAACGGCAAATTCTGGTGGGCTGTAATCTCTTACGCGGGTTGCTCATTCTCGCCATGCCGCTGTTGCCCAGAGAATTTGTCATCCTGATCATCATTGGGTTTGCGGAGTCTGTTTTAACTCAGTTTTTTGCGCCAGCAGAGCAGGCTGCCATTCCGCTATTGGTGCCACGGCAGGGCTTGATGAGTGCCAATGCACTGTTTACGACCACGCTGATGGGATCTTTGATCGTGGGTTTTGCGATCGGTGAACCGCTGCTGACTCTGGCAAAAACAGGCGGGCAGTTTGGTCAAGAAATTCTGTTAGGTGGACTGTATATCTTGGGTGCTGCTATCTTGTATTTTCTGCCGATTCGTAAAAGTGGCGCTGATCCCCAAATTGTGCAAGCGCACCCCTGGCATGACTTTAAAGCAGGGTTGGCTTATTTGAGAAGCGATCGCTTGGTCAGCAGTGCGATGGTGCAGTTGACCATTTTGTATTCTGTCTTTGCCGCCCTGACCGTGCTGGCGATCAAACTGGTGCCAAAAATTGGGCTGAAAGAAACTCAGTTTGGCTTTCTGCTAGCTGCCGCAGGCATCGGCATGGTCTTCGGAGCTGCTGTATTAGGGCACTGGGGCGATCGTTTGCACCACAAACCGCTTCCGCTCATTGGATTCCTCATCATGGCGGCGAGTTTGACCATGTTTACATTCACTAATAATCTGTGGCTGGGCTTGACGTTAAGTGTACTGCTGGGTCTCGGAGCATCAATGGTTGGCGTACCGATGCAGACGTTGATTCAGCGGCAAACGCCAGAGTCGATGCGTGGCAAGGTGTTTGGCTTTCAGAACAATGTCGTGAATATTGCCCTGAGCCTACCGCTGGCGATCGCAGAACCACTGACCCATGCCGTTGGACTGAGAGTGGTGATGTTGGGCATGGGTACGATCGTCAGCCTGGCTGGACTGTGGGCATGGTATAGTACACGCCGCGTGTTGCAAGATGTTATCTAATGCAAGCCGTCCTTTGCAGATGTAGCGCACCTTTTCCAAAAAACCTTGAGCTGATCGCTTTACCAATGGCTAAAGTTTTTGCCTCCATTACCAACGACCTTCAGCGCTTTATTGAGGCGCAACAGATGTTTTTTGTCGCCACCGCTCCGCTTACAGCCGATGGGCACATTAACGTGTCTCCAAAGGGTTTAGACAGCTTTCGCATTCTCTCTCCTAGTCGAGTTGTCTATCTTGATGTGACTGGCAGCGGCAATGAAACGTCCGCGCATTTGCAGGAGAATGGGCGCATTACCCTTATGTTTTGTGCGTTTCAGGAGCCTCCTTCCATTCTGCGGCTCTACGGCACGGGGAAGACTATCTTACCCGATGCACCAGAATGGGCTAAGCTCTACGCACTATTTTCACCCATTCCTGGGACTCGTCAGATGATTGTTGCAGACATCGATCGCGTTCAAACATCCTGCGGGATGGGCGTGCCGCTATATGAATACATCGGACAGCGAGAATCGCTAGTTAAATGGGCTGACAAAAAGGGGGAAGAGGGCTTACGCGAATATCAGCAGCAAAAAAACGCTGTCAGCATTGATGGTCTGCCGACAGCGTTAGCAGGAAAGTAATACGGTTCAAGTTTTGAGTTCAACTTAACCCCGGAATTCAGAAGCAGGAGGAAGCAGAGGGGCAAGGGAAGCAGGGGAGGCAGAGGCTCACTCCGAACTCAAAACTTAAAACTCAGAACTCTCTAAGCCGCGATCGCCTCCATCTCAGGCTCATACTGCCCCAACGCTGCGGCACTATTGAGTTTTGCTCGACGATACAGTTCCTTCTGAGCCGCTGCAACATTCGCATCCTGCCCGTTCCAGGTCTGCATAGCCGCTTGCTGGAGCGCACGACCATAGGAAAACGTCAGTTGCCACGGCAGTTGGTCTTTGAACAACACATGCATTGCATTCAAGTGAGCCGTCGCCGCTTCGTCACTTTGTCCACCAGAGAGAAAAGCACAGCCAGGAACAGCAGCCGGAACACGCTCTCTCAAGCACTTCACAGTCCACCGTGCAACATCTTCAACGCTCGCCTGCTGAGGACACTTCTCGCCAGGAATGACCATGCTGGGCTTGAGGATCATTTGATCCGGTTCCACGCCCTGAACATACAACGCATCGAATACGGTCTTGAGGACTTCGTGATGCACACCGTAGCTTTGTTCTAAGGTGTGATCGCCATCCATGAGCACTTCGGGTTCAACGATCGGCACCAGTCCCCCTTCCTGACAAAGCGCGGCGTAACGGGCAAGCGCGTGAGCGTTGGTATCAATACATTTGTGGGAGGGAATGCCGTCACCGATCGTAATGACAGCACGCCATTTGGCAAACCGCGCACCCATTTTGTAGTACTCGGCAATGCGATCGCGCAAGCCATCCAAGCCTTCTGTCACTGTTTCACCAGGTGCTTTTGCCAGCGGTTTTGCACCTTCGTCCAACTTGATGCCGGGAATAATGCCAGCGTCCAGCAAGACTTTCGTGAAGGGAGTGCCGTCCTTCGCTGCTTGGCGGATCGTCTCGTCAAATAAAATCACGCCGCTGAAAAAATCGCCGATACCAGGAGCAGTAAAGAGCATCTCGCGGTATGCCCGACGCATTTCTTCGGTTGTAGGAATGCCAAGCTTCTCAAAGCGCTTATTCGCAGTGCTGTAGCTCTCGTCAGCCGCCAGAATACCTTTAGCAGGGGCGACCATTGCGTTTGCTGTAGCAATCAATTCTTGCTCATACATAGTTGTACCTCGGTCAGGAGCGATACGTCAGCAGTTTCACTAATGCTTCTTAAGCCTAGCTAATCTTCTGAAATCTGTTCGTTTGCTGCGTCACTCTATGGGCAAAGGCGCACCAGACCCTCATTTGATGCAAAAATCGTGCGTCAGTCCTATAGCGATCGCACGTGTTCAAGTAACTCAGCATCTTGACCACTTGATATCCGTTCGACAAAAAATCAGGAATCTTACTGAGCAGTAGCGCTTGCCCTCGTGGGAACGCTAACAAAGTAACGTCCACTTGGGGAGTGCTCAAGCGAGTGAAAACCGCGTTTGAAGCTAAACTGCAACATCTTGTGCAACAACGGCAGAGTCAGGGGTTCACGTTGATTGAACTGCTGGTGGTGATCATGATCATTGGCATCCTATCGGCGATCGCCTTACCGTCGTTCCTCAATCAAGCGAGCAAAGCCAAAGAGTCCGAAGCAACGCAGTTGATTGGTGCAGCTAATCGTGCCCAGCAGGCGTATTATCTGGAACGAAACCAATTTGCAGCGGAATTCACATCACTGGGCATTGGTGTCAAGACCAGCACGAATAACTTTACTTATGCCGTTGACACGACGGCTGGCAGCACCTCGGCGATCGTCCGCAACGTCTCCTACCCACGGAGTGCGACGGCGTTGCGGGCATACACAGGCGCGGTTGAGCTTGACAATGTAAATACGGGGATCTTTACTGCCATCGCTATTCTTTGCCAGTCTCAAAAGCCATCCGTTGGTGATCCGGCAGGTGTTACGCCTAGTGTTGCTACTGGGACTCTTTCTCAATGCCATACGGGTTGGCAAGACTTGAGCCAATAGCGAGAATCCTTTCGGTCATGACTCGGAGCGTAGAGCGATAGAATGGGAAAGATTATTTTTTCCTGTTTCTATGCCCGATCGCGCTGACGGTTCTAAGAAAGCTAACGGTTCCAAGAACGCCGTGGCTGAGTCGCATGATGGTCATCCCGCCAGTCATGCCATCGCTCAAAATACGATTCGCATCCGGGGAGCGCGCCAGCACAACCTGAAAGATATTGATCTGGAGTTGCCGCGCGATCGCCTGATTGTCTTTACAGGCGTTTCTGGGTCAGGCAAGTCCTCGCTGGCGTTTGACACCATTTTTGCTGAAGGTCAGCGTCGCTACGTCGAATCACTGAGCGCCTATGCCCGTCAGTTTTTGGGACAGGTTGACAAACCCGATGTGGATGCGATCGAAGGCTTAAGTCCCGCCATCTCCATCGACCAGAAATCCACCTCGCACAATCCCCGTTCAACCGTCGGCACCGTCACCGAGATTTACGATTACCTGCGGTTGTTGTACGGACGAGCAGGTATTCCTCACTGTCCTCATTGCGATCGCTCCATTTCACCTCAGTCCATCGATCAAATGGTCGATCGGGTCATGGAACTGCCCGATCGCACCCGCTTTCAGATCCTCGCGCCTGTCGTGCGTGGCAAAAAAGGGACACACAAAAAGCAGCTATCCAGTCTCGCAGCCGATGGCTTTGTGCGCGTTCGCATTAATGGTGAAGTGCGAGAACTGAGTGACGCGATTGAACTCGATAAAAACCAGTCGCACACGATCGAGATTGTGGTCGATCGCTTAGTCAAAAAAGCAGGCATCGAAGAACGCCTGACGGATTCTCTTGGCACTTGCCTCAAGCATTCGGGTGGCATTGCCGTGATTGACATTCTGCAAGGGGAGGCAGCTAAAAGTCAGGAGGCAGAAGGCAGAGGGCAGAAGGCAGAAGGCAACGTGGTCGAACTCCCTACTGGACAAGCTCTCCGCGCCGCTGAAAAAGGAGGCGACTACGGCAACAACCCCACACCCCACACCCCACACCCCACACCCCTCGTCTTCTCCGAAAACTTCGCCTGCCCCGAACACGGCGCAGTGATGGAAGAACTATCGCCTCGCCTGTTTTCTTTTAACTCGCCCTATGGTGCCTGCCCTGCCTGTCACGGCTTGGGGAGCCATCGCAAGTTTTCGGCAGAGCTGGTGGTGCCGAATCCCGATCTGCCTGTGTATGCGGCGATCGCGCCCTGGTCAGACAAAGACAACACGTACTATCTATCGCTGCTTTGTAGCGTCGCCGCTGCGTTTGGGTTCGATATTCAGACCCAATGGAGCCAGTTAACGGATGAGCAGCGCCACATCTTGCTGCACGGTTCCAAAGAGGCGATTTGGATTGAAACCGATTCTCGCTATCGGCAAAACAAAGGCTACCAGCGGAAATATGAAGGCGCATTACCGCTGTTAGAGAAGCAGTATCAAGAAGCCAATTCAGACGTTTACAAACAGAAGCTAGAGCAATATCTGGTTGATCAACCCTGTGAAGACTGTAAGGGGAAGCGGCTCAAGCCCGAAGCGCTGTCTGTGAAGCTGGGACAGTTCCGCATTGCCGACCTGACGGGCGTTTCGATTCGAGACTGTCTGAACCAGGTGAACAGCATTGCGTTGAGCGCACGACAGGCGCAAATTGCCGATCTTGTCCTCCGCGAAATCAAAGCCCGCTTGCAATTTTTGCTGGATGTGGGCTTAGACTACCTCACACTCAACCGGACGGCGATGACGCTGTCGGGCGGCGAAGCGCAGCGCATTCGTCTGGCAACGCAGATTGGCTCTGGACTAACTGGCGTTCTCTACGTCCTGGATGAGCCCAGCATTGGACTGCATCAGCGCGACAATGCCCGCTTGCTCAAAACGCTCCACCGACTGCGGAATTTAGGCAATACGCTAATCGTGGTTGAGCATGATGAAGAGACGATTCGGGCAGCCGACTATGTCGTGGATATTGGTCCGGGTGCTGGGGTGCATGGTGGACGCATCGTATCTCAAGGCAGCTTGCAGGCTATGTTAGACGCTCCCGATTCTCTCACAGGAGCATATTTGTCAGGGCGAGAAGTCATTGCAACGCCTGCTCAGCGTCGATCGGGCAATGGGCGCGTCCTCAAAATTCGTAATGCTTATCGCAATAATCTGAAGCAGATCGATGTCGATATTCCTCTCGGCGCACTGGTTTCAGTGACGGGTGTCTCTGGCTCTGGCAAATCTACCCTGATTAATGAACTGCTCTATCCAGCGCTGCAAAACCACTTTGGCAGCAAGACCCCACAACCAAAGGAGATGGAGCCGATCGCTGGCTTAAGTGCATTGGACAAGGCGATCGTCATTGACCAATCTCCGATCGGGCGGACTCCTCGCTCCAACCCTGCGACCTACACAGGCACCTTCGATATCATTCGGGATGTGTTTGCTGAAACGGTCGAAGCGAAAGCAAGAGGCTACAAGCCCGGTCAGTTCTCCTTTAACGTCAAAGGTGGACGCTGTGAGGCGTGTGGTGGTCAGGGCGTAAACGTCATTGAGATGAACTTCTTGCCCGATGTCTATGTACAGTGCGAAGTCTGTAAAGGTGCCCGCTACAGCCGCGAAACGCTTCAGGTAAAGTTCAAAGGGAAGTCGATCGCCGATGTGTTGGGCATGACCGTCGATGAAGCGCTGGAGTTTTGCCAAAATATTCCCCAGGCGGCAGCACGGCTACAAACGCTGGTAGATGTGGGTCTGGGTTACGTTCGCTTAGGACAAACCGCACCCACCCTTTCTGGTGGTGAAGCGCAACGGGTCAAACTGGCAACAGAACTTTCTCGCCGTGCTACAGGCAAAACCCTTTACCTCATTGATGAACCCACCACCGGACTCTCCTTTTATGATGTCCACAAACTGTTAGACGTGCTGCAACGCCTTGTAGACAAAGGCAACACGGTTCTGGTGATCGAACACAACCTGGACGTGATCCGTTGTTCTGATTGGGTGATCGACCTGGGACCCGAAGGCGGCGATCGGGGTGGCGAAATTATCGCAGTGGGCACCCCCGAAGACGTTGCCGAAAACACTCGCTCTTACACAGGGCACTATCTCAAACAGGTGTTGCAGCAGTATCCGTCGGTACCTGCCACCGCATGAGCTAGCAGTATAGGACAGCAAGATAATTGACTTCGACATTTAGCAATAAGATTGATACTTTATTGCTATGGACTACTGCTGAAAATATATGAGTACAGATCAAGAGTGGGAGAAATGGGGCAAGGTAGATCCTTACTTTGCAGTCATTACTAATGCTAAATTTCGGGCGGAAAATCTCACCCAAGAAGCAAAAGAAGAGTTTTTTGAATTTGGTAAAGACCATGTTAGCCATGTACTAGAAGTCTGTAGACAGCATCTTGATCAAGGTTTTACACCTAAACGAGCTTTAGACTTCGGATGCGGGACTGGAAGAATTGTCATGCCACTTGCAGAGATAGCTGAACACGTTGTTGGACTTGATGTCTCCAACTCAATGCTAGATGAAGCTTGTAAAAACTGCGAGGAGCGCTCTATCAGCAATGTCAGCTTTCTCAAGTCTGATGATAACCTTTTCTCCTTAGATGGCTGTTTTGATTTTATTCATTCAGCTCTTGTCTTTCAGCACATAGCTCCCAGTAGAGGAAAGCTTATTTTAATGAATCTTCTAAAGCACCTAGAGAATGGAGGTATTGGCGCTATGCAGTTCACATACGCCAAAACAAAATATGAAAAAAGCTATGGTCTAGAGACATCAGGAGAAAGGTTATTAAACCCACTTAAAAAACTCGTTAAAGCTTTTCTTAGAGTGTTGCCACATCGAGATCCAGAGATGCAAATGAATTTATACAATTTGAATGAGCTACTGTTCTTAATCCAAAGTACGGGAATATGTAACTTTTACGTTGAGTATACTGATCACGAAGGACAACTAGGAGTCTTCTTGTTTTTCCAGAAATTTAGAAAGGTAAAAGAAACAAACGCTTAATGAATAATGAAACCTGAAATCTGCTGGCTTAGTGAGTTAAAGCAACTAATAACTGAGTAGCGAAGACACGATGTATTTTAAAGTGCCAAAAGCTGTACTAGACTTGAGTATTATTTCTCATGACTCAAAGTGTTGAAATTATCTGCGTTGGCACCGAACTGCTCCTGGGTGACATTCTTAACAGCAATGCCCAGTTCTTAGCGCGGGAACTGGCGCAACTAGGGATGGCTCATTACTATCAAACGGTGGTGGGCGATAATCCCGAACGTATCAAAGGGGTGGTTAAGGCTGCGGGCAAGCGATCGCAACTCCTCATCTTTACAGGCGGCTTGGGTCCCACACCCGACGATCTTACCCACGAAACGCTAGCAGACTGCTTCGGCGTTTCCCTTGTAGAGCATCCCGCCATTCTTGCCGACATCACCCGTAAATTCGCCCAGCGCGGACGCACCATGACCGCCAACAATCACAAGCAGGCGTTGCTACCTGAAGGCGCAGCAGTGCTAACGAATGATTCAGGCAGTGCTCCTGGCATCATCTGGCAACCCCGTCCTGGTCTTACGATCCTGACCTTTCCCGGTGTGCCAGCCGAGATGCAGCGCATGTGGCGCGAAGTCGCTATACCCTATTTACGCAGCCAGGGCTGGGGGCAAACAACGATTCACAGCCGGACACTCAAGTTTTGGGGCATTTCTGAATCGTTGCTGGCAGAAAAAGTAAACTCATTTTTCGATCTCCAGAACCCGACTGTTGCGCCCTATGCCAATCATGGCGAAGTAAAGCTGCGAATTTCTGCCCGCGCCAACTCAGAAGCAGAGGCACAGCAGCTCATTGCACCGATCGAAACACAGCTTCGTGCGATCGGCGGTTTAGATTGTTACGGTGCAGATAGCGACTCTCTGGCATTCGTGGTTGGTGCGTTGCTTAAAACCACGCGATCGACCCTTGCCGTTGCCGAATCCTGCACAGGCGGCGGCTTAGGCGAAGCAATTACGTCCGTCCCTGGCAGCTCCAGCTATTTTTGGGGCGGCATCATTTCCTACGACAACGCCATTAAAGTACGACTGCTGGATGTCAACGAGCAAGACCTGAACGCGCATGGTGCCGTCAGCCATACTATCGCCAAACAAATGGCAGAAGGGGCACGATCGCGCCTCGGCACCACCTGGGGACTCAGTATCACAGGCATCGCTGGACCCGACGGCGGCACTCCAGAAAAACCTGTCGGCTTAGTTTACATTGGGCTGGCGGGGCTGGATGAGGTGCAAAGCGTTGAGTATCAATTTGGCGCACTACGCGGGCGAGATTGGATTCGCAGACTCAGTGCGGCTACGGCGCTAGATTACTTGCGACGGCAATTGTTAATAAATCATTAATAAAATCGAAATCTCTGCCCGATGCGCTTGCTTATTTGCAACGTTTGATTAAGACTTAAATCAGGTACTCATAATTTACGAAATTTATACAGTTTCTTTCCGGGCTGTTAACTAATTGATAAATTGGGTACAATTCTAGATAAGTAACCAGGCTCAGTCTGCCCTGCGATCGCAATTCAGAGGCGTAGGCGGCAGCTAGGCTTTAGCAAAGGAGCAATCTGTTCGATGGATTACCTTGAAAAGGTGCTTGAAAAAGTTAAGGAATGGGCGCGTAAGCTGATTGAGGCGATTCTTGGTCCCGAAGCCCAGCCTGAAGGCGAGTTAATCCCGATTCCGGTGAAAGACTCCCAGCGCCGTTAGTCGTCGGTTCACATGTTGTTACGCTTCCCTTTTCGGCATGTATCGTAACCGCCGTGTATCGACAGGCGGTAAGAGAGGCAGGCGTGAGAGCGACTTCGGTGAGCAATTTTTTGGACAAACAGCTTTCTTAGGCAGGCAACTTTTTTGCTCATTTTGTAGGTCAAGAGGCTTGGCACGGTTGATTGGTATTTTGGTGCTGCACGGACCAAACTTGAACTTACTGGGTCAACGAGAACCGGGCATCTACGGTTCCACAACGCTGGAAACGATCAATGCTCAGCTAGAGCAAGAGGCTAAGGCACTTCAGGTCAGTACAACATCGCTTCAGTCTAACCATGAAGGTGTTTTGGTCGATGCCATCCACGATGCGTTTGCGCGGTATCAAGGCATCTTGATTAACGCAGGGGCTTACACCCACACCAGTGTGGCACTTCGAGATGCGATCGCGGCTGTTGCTATTCCCACCGTAGAAGTGCATCTCAGCAACCTTTACCGTCGTGAGGCATTCCGCCATCACTCATACATTGCCCCTGTTGCCATTGGTCAAATTAGCGGTTTCGGGGCTGACAGCTATCGCCTTGGGTTGCAAGCACTTGTTCATTACCTTCAAGCTGAGTAAGTGAGCGATCGTACGCTATCTGTATGTCAGCTAAGAAAGTTAGCTGCTCATAACTTGGGAAGGTCACACTGACGTGAGATAATGCTTGCAATGTACATTTAACGCTTGATGGCTGCACTGCCCTACCACCGTCCCAAACAGCTTTCGCTCGGTCCCCTAGAGGCTGAGATCTTACACATCGTTTGGGACATTGGTACCGTGACGGTCAAAGATGTGCATGATCGCATTTTGTCTGACCCAGAGCGTGAACTAGCTTACACATCGGTCACGACGATCCTTCAGCGTTTGACTCAGAAAGGCTGGCTACTCTGCGATCGCCAGAGTCGAGTTTACACGTGGCAGGCACTCATCTCAAAGGAACAAGCGCTTGCATTGCGGGCGTATGAACAGCTCAACCAATTTTTGGCAGTCGGTAACCCTGATGTGGTAGCCGCCTTTGCCGACAGCCTAGACCAAACCAGCGTGGATCAACTGGAAGCGATCGCTCAGAGACTCCGCGCCATTCGTGAAGCAAGAGAGGATCAGTGATGCATTTGACGCTGCTGTTTTTCGGGTTGTCTTGCGCTTGTGGGCTGCGACTGCTAGAGATGCGCCCTGAGGGTACGTGGCAAGAGCGCTGGCAACGATCGCTAGGTCTCTTTCTCTTTCCGCCGCTCATATTGCTGATGACAGCCGTGGCTCTCGTTTGTATGGGACCGCAGGGGCAGATGGTGCGCTGGTGGGAAGGCTGGATGAGCTACTGGCTAGCAGTCGGGTTTCTGGCGGTTGCAGGCGTTCTGATACTCAAGCTTATGGTGGAAGGACAGCGATCGCTCCGCCAAGTGCATACATATTCTCAAGTGGCTTTGAGAGGACGGTACGGTCGTCTATTAGCAACGCCAATTCCGTTTATTGCACAAGTTGGGTTTTGGCGATCTGAACTAGTAGTCAGTCAGGGCTTGTTGGATACCTTCAGCACCGACCATCTAGATGCAGTGTTAACCCATGAGCAGGCTCACGCTCACTACCACGATACGTTCTGGTTTTTTTGGTTGGGCTGGTTGCGCCATCTTAGTACCTGGCTGCCGCAAACTGAAGCGCTGTGGCAAGAACTGCTGCTGCTGCGAGAACGCCGAGCCGATCGCTGGGCAGCCCAAACGGTTGATCCATTACTACTAGCTGAATCACTACTGCAAATGGTGCAAGCACCCGAACTTTACGCTGAAACGATCTGTGCCACGTTTAGTAGCGCTACACCACGCAACCGTCTTGAGGAGCGCATTGATGCGTTGCTGTCAGTACCAGAAGCCTTGCAACCAGCCAATCCCTGGATGTGGACTTGGCTGCTACTGGTCTGCCTGCCTTTGCTAACAGTGCCTTTTCATTACTAGAAATCGTTTACTGAGATCATTGGCTGCTTGCGTTCTAGCTATAGTCTAGGGCGTTGCAGTCTGTCGCTGCTCTGTCGAAAGAGCCAACAGATTTGAAATACTATCATGCTACCTGTGTCATGTAGCCGTACGCTCATGGTTGAACTTAAGGGTTATCTACGATTCGGACTGAAGGGTGTTAGTGCTAATTTGCGAGATGGAGCGATCGCGATACCCTCTCCCGCCCTTCAGCGACCAAAATGGCAACACGAAGCAATCAACTCCACGCCCCTTTGCCTGAAAATGAGCCTGCCCGACGACAGGCTTTGCTAGAATGCAAAATTTTAGATACAAAGCCAGAACAAGCGTTTGATGACCTAACCCAGTTGGCTGCTTATCTTTGCCAAACGCCGATCGCACTGGTGAGTCTGATTGATGCAGAGCGCCAGTGGTTCAAAGCGAGAGTTGGGCTAGAGGCTACACAGACACACCGTGATTTAGCTTTTTGTGCCCACGCTATTTTGCAGCCAGAAATTTTCGTGGTGCCTGATACGCTGAAGGACGATCGCTTTGCCCAAAATCCCCTGGTCACAGGTGCGCCACAGATCCGCTTCTATGCTGGAGTGCCATTAACCACCGTTGAGGGCTATGCACTAGGTACGCTTTGCGTCATTGATACGGTGCCTCGACAGCTTAATACAGAACAAATCAAGGCGCTATATACTCTAGCAAGGCAAATAGCAAAGCAGCTTGAACTACGGCGTAGCATCGCAGGATGGAAGCGTACAGCAGTAGTCCGTCAGTCGCTAACGAAGCCGCGCTGGCAGTGGTTACAAACAGCAGCATTGGGCTTGAGTCTTGCTTCAGCAGTATTGATTGACATTAGCATTGCATCGTACTGGAACGTTAACGGCGTCACGATCGACCAACTGATTGGCAGCCTCTTGCTCAACGTCAGCACACTGCTACTCATCTCTTACCTGAGTTATCGAGAAATCACCAAACGGCAGCAGACTGAGAGTCAACTCAAACAGGAGCGCGATCTAACAGCTGCGATTACAGATACGGCTGCCGTATTGATCGTCGTACTTGATCGCCAGGGCTGCATTGTTTGCTTTAATCAAGCGTGTGAACAGGCAACAGGCTACACTTTTGAGGAACTAAACGGCAGGCGGTTGGACGAGGTATTGCTACCAGCCGAGGCTATAAAACCCATGCAAGCCGTGCTGGAGCGCTTGCAAACAAAGCAGCAGCTAACTAGCCAGTATGAGCATTACTGGCTCACACGATCGGGCGATCGTCGCCTGATTGCCTGGTCTACCACAAGCCTTTTGGCTGCCAACCATACGGTGGAGTACTTTGTCCAGACGGGCACTGATATTACTGAGCTGCGGCGTTCTGAAGCGGCTTTACAAGCAAGTGAGCATCGCTACCGTTCAGTCGTTGATAGCGTCAAAGAGATTATTTTTCAGCACGATCTGGCTGGTCAGTGGATGTTTCTCAACCCAGCCTGGACAGAAGTCATGGGCTTTTCAGTCAGCGAAAGCTTGGGCAGATACTTTTTGGACTTTGTTCATCCTGACGATCGCCCGTACGTTTTGCACTCTCTCCAGCCCGTACTCACCGGACAGAAAGACTACCATCGCTACAAAACTCGCTATCTCACGAAAATGGGCGATGTTCGCTGGGTAAACGTTTCTGTGCGCTTGACCACCAGTGTGGATGGAGACGCGATCGGCGTTTGCGGGACGCTGAGAGACATTACTGAGCAGGAGCAAGCTGAGCACCGTCGCCATGCTCAATATGCCATCACAAAAGTTTTGGCAGAGTCCACAACGCTGGCTGAAGCTACTCCCCGGATTTTACAGGCTCTATGCGAAAGCTTGCATTGGGATTTAGGACAGCTTTGGCGCATTGATGCCGAAGCTGCCATGATGCACTTTATCGCGACCTGGCATCAACCCGCGCTTGATGTCGCTGAGTTTGAAGCCCATACGCAACAATTGA
This sequence comes from Tildeniella sp., assembly GCF_059505325.1. Taxonomy (NCBI): domain Bacteria; kingdom Bacillati; phylum Cyanobacteriota; class Cyanophyceae; order Oculatellales; family Oculatellaceae; genus Tildeniella; species Tildeniella sp. Next base: position 83,754 of record NZ_JCACKI010000008.1, on the reverse strand, counting down.
CTTTCACCCCTGGCGTTGGGCTGGTCGGTCGCGTTTGGGCAGAGAAAAAATCGGTTTGGGTGGTTGATATCGCTCAAGAGCAAAACTTTCAGCGTCGATCGACTGCCCTGGACGCAGGCTTTAAGCAAGCGTGCGCCTTTCCCATTCTGGCTGAAGACACAGTCTTGGGCATTATTTCTGTCTTCAACCAGAAGCCGCAACAATCTGATGATGATTTGCTCGCGATGATGACCGCGATCGGGCGGCAGATCGGTCAATTTATCGAGCGCAAGCGGGTAGAAGAAGCTATGCAGCGGCAGAGTCAGCGATCGCACCTCCTCTCTGCCATGACCCTCCGTATCCGACAATCGCTAGATCTGGATGCGATTCTCAGCACCACCGTTGCAGAAGTACGAGAGTTTTTGCGCGCCGATCGAGTGCTGATCTATAAGTTTCACAATCATTGCGACAGCACAATTGTGGTTGAATCGGTTGGCGCTGACTGGATGCCCCTGCTTGGCTTTCAAATGCCGAGTGCCTACTTTGAACATGGGCTGCTGCACAAGTGTCTCATGGGACAGATCATCGCGATCGATAGCCTTGAGCAACCCGACGTACCCCAATGGCACAAAGACTTACTCAGCCAATTTCAAATTCAAGCCGCTCTGGGTGTGCCGATTCTAGAGAACGACCAGTTGTGGGGCTTACTGTTTGCCGATCAATGCTCAGAGCCGCGACACTGGAAACCGTTTGAAATTGAGTTTCTTAACCAACTGGCAGATCAAGTTGGCATCGCTCTAGCGCAGGTTCGCCTCTTGACGGTAGAGGTACAGCAACGCGAACAACTCACACAGCAAAACCAGGCATTGAAACAAGCACGTGAAGCAGCAGAGCAAGCACGCAAAGCAGCAGAGCAAGCAGCAGAAGCAAAGAGCAACTTTCTCGCAACCATGAGTCACGAAATTCGCACACCAATGAATGCGGTCATCGGTATGACAGGTTTGTTGCTGGATACAGCCTTAGACTCACAGCAGCAGGATTTTGCTGAGACGATTTGTCGTAGTGGTGATAATCTGCTGACCTTAATTAATGAAATACTCGATTTCTCAAAGCTGGAAGCGGGAGAGGTAGAGCTAGAAATACTTACCTTTGATCTCACAACGTGTGTGGAAGAAGTGGCTGACCTATTAGCCACCACTGCTCAAACCAAAGGCTTAGAAATTACCACTTTTATTCCAACAAATGTGCCCGTTGCTCTACGTGGTGATGTGACTCGGTTGCGCCAGATCTTGATCAATCTAACCAGTAATGCGATTAAGTTTACGCATCGCGGAGAAGTCATTATACGACTGACGTTAGCGACAGAAACCGACACCACTGCAACGATCGCCTTTTCTGTTGATGATACGGGCGTGGGCATTCCAAAAGCAGCCCAGGCGTTATTGTTTGAGCCTTTTACACAAGTAGATGCCTCAACGACACGAAAATATGGTGGTACAGGGTTAGGACTGGCGATTTGTAAACAGTTAGTCGAGCGCATGGGTGGCACGATCGGAGTCGAAAGTAGTGCCGATCAAGGATCACAATTTTGGTTCACGCTAACGTTTGAGAAGCCATTATTAGCAGACAAAAGTCTGGATGACCGTACACATCAATTTAAGCAACGCCGATTACTGATTGTTGATGACAATGCGACTCATCGTGAAAGTGTACGCTGTCAAACGGTTGCTTGGGGTCTGGCAGTAGATGAAGCCGATGGTGCGATCGCTGCTTTAAAAGCACTCAAACAAGCAGCGTTAGACGGTAAACCTTACGATGTAGTCCTTCTAGATCTGCAAATGCCAGCTACAGATGGCGAACAGTTAGCTCGACAAATTAAAACCGATGACGCGCTCAATCAAATCCCATTGATTGCCATGACTTCACTGAACCAACGAGACATAAAGCAACTGCTAGACGCTGGGTTTGTATCCTATCTTGTGAAGCCAATTCGTCGATCGCGGCTGTTGAATTGCCTCGCTGATGCTCTCATGCAAATGCCGTATGCTGCTATGCCCCAAACGATAAAACCAGTACAGAACGCATTACAAGCAATTAATTCGATCGCTTCACAGCAGCCTTCACCTTTGCCGCTTACTGCTAAGTTAAAAATATTGCTGGCAGAAGATAGTGCTGTCAATCAAAAAGTGGCACTCCATCAATTAAAAAAGCTGGGTTATGCCGCTGATGTAGCTGCTAACGGTCAAGAAGTTCTAGCTTTAATGGCAACGATTCACTACGATGTGGTGCTAATGGATTGCCAGATGCCAGTGATGGATGGCTATGAAGCAACACGTGCGATTCGTGCGGCAGAACACTCAAACCAGCACACCATCATTATTGCTATGACGGCAAACGCGATGAAAGAAGACCGCGATCGCTGCCTTGACGCTGGTATGGATGACTATCTCAGCAAGCCTGTACGTATAGAAGATTTACAAACAAAGCTTGCTAAAGGAAGCCAGCTTCTTCAAGCTACTGCGCGTACCCGTCAAACCTCAGCGTAGTAGCACCAGCAGCAAACTGATCAATACCAGACCAATGAGTGCCAGTAAACCAGCTTTGCGCTTCACCCAGGCTTGGAGGCGAAAACTGCCTGTATAACCAGGACGAGCCACTAATAACTGCTTTCTCACGTCGGTATACAGCGTACAGTCCATTGCCAACGGTCGTTTGGGAAAGGTGCAGGTATTGTCCGCATGATAGGTGCATGTCAGGCACAGCGGCTCATCTCCTGTAGCCTGGTAAAGCGGCATTCCCGGATGTCCATACGCTTTCAGCAGAGTACGGCAATGAGGACAGGCGATCGCTTGTGGCTCAACGGGCTGGTGACAACGAGGACAGTCTGGCATCAATGATGGAGTAGGGCATATCGTCTCCTACTCTAGCAATTCTCGATCGACTGCCGTTTAGGTAAGGCAGGAGGCAGGAGGCAGGAGGCAGGAGGCAGAAGGCAGGAGGCAGGAGGCAGAGGGCAGAAGCTAATACACCTCACACCTCACACCTTACTTCCGCGAAGAGCTGACCGCTGAAAGCTGAAAGCTGACCGCTGACCGCTGAAAGCTGACCGCTAAAAGCTAATTGCTCATGGGTGAAACGGAAGCTTGCGGCGCACGCTCTCAATTTGGTCTGGTGTCAGCACATCAGTTGCCTGCTGCCGTGTGGACATCAAGATTTGCATGAGTTCGGTTTGCTGCGCTGGAGACAGGTTAAGCGCTACGATCGCCGCCTGACTGATGCCATCGGTACTCTCTAGAACAGCTTCAAGTTGTGTCAGTTGTTTTGATGTGAGGATGGTTTGCAGTTCCGATCGCGTCTGTGCGTCGAGTTGGTTCATAGGTTCTGCTTGCTCTGAAGCCAAGGTGATACCCGGTAGTCCAGGAAAACTAGACAGTGCTGGCTGAGCAAGAGACAAAACGGGGGCAATGGCTGAAATTGCCCCCGAAACCGTTAGCACACCGATCGAGTAACCGATCAGCTTCATGTGAGCACCTCTTACGGTCTTCAGTGGATAAATTGAAGACCGTGGGTTCATCGTAGAAGGGTGCGATCGGTTGCACATGAAGCAGAAGTCCTGACTCTCTCAGCCCAGAAGTACTGCACTGGATCAGTACTATAGTCATGACTCATGATGAGTAACCATGACGCTAGTTTCTGGTCGCACAGGGCTTCGTGACCTACAGTAAAGACAAGTCAAACTACTGATGGTTAACGGTTGTGAAACAGGTGTTTCCAGTGCAGCGCAATGTCTTTCGTCTGCTTCTCTGCTTAGAGTGGCTCTTGCTGGGTATCGCTATACTGGCTTCACTTTTGCCCAACCCGATGAATCGGTTTACGCCGTTGCCGTTACTTACCATCCCAGCGATCGTAGTGTTGGGACTAATGGGGTTATGCGTCCCTAAAGATCGGCTGGTTGTCAAGCTGCTCTACACCAGCCTGGAATTTGGGTTGATTATTCTGCTACACCCTTTCAACAGTGGAGTTGGTCTCTTTCCGCTGCTTTATTTGATCGTGGCGATTCGCAGTTGTGCCATGTTTCAACCACGCGGTCGTCTAGTGGTTGCAGGTCTAACCTTCCTTTCTTTTGTACTGACCATTTTTTTCCGAATGCCTCCGCTGCCGCATCACTCGGCTAATGCAATGATGCAAGAGCTAAATGGGATGACGGTCTTCACCTTAAAGTTAAACGCCACACTGACCTTTGGACTCACGCTGGGGTTTGTGCTGCTTCTGGTGAATGCACTGCTGGCAGAACGTGAAAGCCGTGAGCAGTTGGCAACCGCCAATGAACAACTACGCCAATATGCGTTACGCATTGAGAATCAGGCGACCTTACAAGAGCGCAACCGGATCGCCCGTGAAATTCATGACTCATTAGGGCACTTGCTCACAGCACAAAGCATTCAGCTTGAAAACGCGCTGCTCTTTTTGCCGCCAGAGGCAGAGAAAACGCAGACCTTTCTCACTGAAGCAAGACAGCTTGGCTCTGGTGCCCTGCACGAAGTCCGGCAATCGGTTGCCACTTTACGATCTGATCCCTTGCGGGGAAAATCGTTGGAGACTGCGATCGCCTATCTAGTCAAGAATTTTCAGCAAACAACAAGCATCATTCCAGACACCATTCTAGAGGTGCGATCGCCCCTACCCTGTGACGTAAGCACTGGCATTTACCGCATTCTTCAGGAAGCGCTGACCAATATTGCCAAACACGCTGCTGCTACCCAAGTCTCCCTACAACTCTGGGAAAAACCAGACGGCGTTCATTTGCTGGTCGAAGATAATGGCTTTGGTTTTCACCCCGATCAAAACACGACAGGCTTTGGTTTGAAAGGAATGCGAGAGCGGGCGATCGTCCTGGGCGGACACTTCACCATTACCAGTCAACCTCAAACAGGCTGCCAGATTGCGGCGGTCATACCCTTATCGAGACAGTTCCTATGATTCGCGTCCTGTTAGTTGACGATCAGACCATTATTCGCCAGGGCTTGCGGAGTTTGCTGGAGTCGAAGCCCGATTTGACGGTGGTGGGGGAAGCGGAGAATGGTCAGAAAGCGCTTCAGCAGGTCGAAACGCTGCAACCGGACGTGGTGCTGATGGATATTCGTATGCCCGGTATGGATGGAGTTGCAGCAACCCAATCAATCACCCAAAAATTTGCAAACACCAAAGTTCTGGTGTTAACCACGTTTGATGATGATGAGTATGTTGCTCAAGCGATGCGCGTTGGCGCAAACGGCTACCTGCTCAAAGACACCCCTTCAGATGAAGTGGCGCTTGCCATTCGCTTGATCCATCGCGGCTATACGCAACTGGGACCCGGTTTGCTTGAAAAAGCCTTCTCAGCCCCTGCTGAACCTGCCGTACCTCCGATCGTGCTGCCCCAGGAATTGGCAGAACTCACCCCTAGAGAACGTGAAGTGCTGTGCCTGATTGCTGGAGGAGCAAACAATCGTGAAATTGCCGAAGCACTCCACATTGCTGAAAGCACGGTTAAAAACTATGTCACCAATATCTTGAGTCGCCTGCATCTGCGCGATCGCACTCAAGCAGCGCTTTTTGCCAACTCATTTTTGCCTCTCCTAGAGAATTTGGGTTGAGAGAGTGAGGGGGCGAGGGGGTGAGGGAGAAGACGCAATTTAAGTCTTCTGATGCCCTTTTTAGCCTTCAGCCTTCAGCCTTTAGCCTTTAGCCTTTAGCCTTTAGCCCTCCTCCCTTACTTGTGGGTATTTAACGCGTTCTTGGGCATAGTAGTGGTGAGATTAACTTGCTCTTCACCAAACACCTGTTATGCTGCCACAGGAACCAGAGCCTCCGTTGAGCGCAAATACCTCTGAGACAGACGATCGCCCGCCCAACAACGTTCACTGCTCTGAGCGATCGCGTTTTCTGGTTTGCGGACTCGGCAGTTTGGGGCAGTATTGCGCGATGGTGCTCAAAGAATTTGAGGTGCCTGTGAGTGCCCTCACAAACCCAATGCCGGAAAGCTGGGAGAGCACAAAGCTGCCAGGACTGCTGGATGATCTGGTCATTGGTGATTGCCGTCAGCCAGAGAGCCTGGAGAAAGCAAAGATACACGCCTGTCGTGCGGTCTTACTGGTGACGAGTGATGAGCGGGTCAATGTTGAGGCAGCGTTCGCTATTCGGTTGCTCAATCCAGAGGTGCGACTGGTGGTGCGATCGGCAAAACAAAATTTGAATGCACTATTGGGTGAGAGTCTGGGTAATTTTGTAGCGTTTGAAGCCACTCAACTGCCTGCTCCTGCTTTTGCGATCGCGGCTCTGGCGAGTGAAGTGCGGGGTTTTATCAATCTGGGTGAAGCGTTGCTGCGCGTGGTGAAAGTGCCGATCGACGCTGATCACCGCTGGCGAGATTTGCGCCTGCTGCATGAACTCAACACATCAACCCGACGATTGCTTAGCCACATTCCAAACAGCCAACCGTTGCCAACAGAATTCCATCAATGGGAACCAGATGCCAGAGTACAGGCGGGTGATCTGGTTGCCTACGTTGAAGTCACGGGAAATTTAGCCGATCTTGCCGCTACGACAGCTTTAGCCTCTCGCTCGGAAAGTCGTGTCAAGCACCTCTGGCAAAAGCGACGACAGGTTCTGTCGGTCAGCTACTTACGGCAGAAGCTACTGTCATTCTGGCGTGCTACAGCGCAGCAGCAAACCAAACGAGTGGCGATCGTGGTGGGCAGTACCATGCTCTTACTGTTAGTCTGTGGCACTGTGATTTTCAAGCTGGCGCAACCCGGCGTTGGCTGGCTTCAAGCATTCTACACAGCAGGGGTCATGCTGCTCGGTTCGTATGACACAGTGTTTGGCATTCTCAGCCCCCAAGATGCGATTCCTCTGTGGATGCGGTTGATGAATCTGAGCTACATGATGGCAGGCACAGCATCCATTGCGGTACTCTATGCGCTGTTAACCGAAACACTTTTAGCTGCCAAGTTTCAATTGCCCAAAAAGCGCCCCCCGTTGCCGCAGCAAGACCATGTGGTGCTGATTGGTTTGGGTCGGGTGGGGCGACGGGTTGCTACGTTTCTACAGCAGATCAAGCAACCGCTGATAGGGGTTAGCAATCAGGCAGTCGATCCTAACCTGTTGCCTCAGATGCCGCTAGTCGTGAATGAACTCACTAACACTTTAACGAAAGTGAATTTGGCGACGGCGAAAAGCGTAGTGATTGCAACCGATGATGAAATGGCAAACCTGGAGCTTGGCTTGATGGTACATGCTGCCAATCCTCATTGTGCGCTGGTGATTCGCACGTTTGATGCACGGTTTAGTGCCAGTATCGATCGCCTGTTGCCCTACGCAAAAGTGCTGTGTGCTTACGATCTAGCAGCGGAAGCGTTTGTCGCCACAGCCTTTGGTGAAAACGTGCTCAATCTGATTCGCCTGAACGAACAGACGGTTCTGGTCACTGAATACACCGTTGCACCAGATGACCATCTACAAGGACAGTTACTGGCTGAGGTTGCCTATGGTTACGGTGCTGTACCGATCTTGCACCAGCGATCGACGCAGGCTTCTGTCCGCTTGCTGCCATCGGATGACACTCGCCTGGAAGTGGGCGATCGTCTGGTCGTCCTGGCAACCATCAACAGTTTGCAGCAGATTGAGCGCGGTGAACTGCTGCCCCGTCAATGGCAGGTCTGCATTGACAAAGCCTTATCTAAAGACGCTCTGTTTGATGGTGCGACCACGATCGCGCGGATCTCTGGCTGTAGTATCAACGTGGCACGCGATCGGATGAATCAACTTCCAGGCATTTTGCCCGTTCCGCTCTACAAGCACCAGGCACAGCGCCTTGCACGTGAACTGGGTAAAGCGCAGGTGCTTGCCCACCTAGTGCCACTTTAGAGTTGCTGGCAGTTGGACGCGCCTACTTGAACCAAGTCTGCCTCCGCAGGCTGACAGCCAAAGTTTTAACCCGCACAGGCGGTTTTGTTTCTGTAGTGGCGGTTTTAACCGCCACTACAATACCGAACTATACCAAATCTAAAAATAGACGCTACAGATCAATCGATCCGCCCTCACCCTAAATCCCTCTCCCAAGGGGCGAGGGACTTTGCCTTTAGCTCCCTTCTCCCTGGGGAGAAGGGCTGGGGATGAGGGCAAAAGATCTGTAGCCTTTGCAATTTGATGTGGTATTAAACTGCGATCGTTGACGCTTAATCAGTCCTGCCTTGTTTAAGTCGGTATGACTTAGCGCGATCGTGATCAGACAAAGTAACATCGCGATCATGCAAAGCAACATCGTGACCACACAAAGCAAGATCGGCGCATTACTTAGTGCGATCGCGATCACGCAAAGTAACATCGCGACGTTACAAAGTATGATCGCGATCATACAAAGCAACATCGTGATCATACAAAGCAACATCGTGACGTTACAAAGTTTGATCGCGATCACGCAAAGCAAGATCGGCATGTTACTTAATGCGTCTCCAAGACGATAGCGCTCACCCTCGCCAGCGCAAAACAACGACCTCTTCTCGCATTTGTTCATTGGTGGCAGTTGCAAGCCGCGTCCGAAAGAGGTCGATCGCCACAACTTCGTAGCCGAGCGATCGCGCAATGTCCGCCAGAATCTGTCCCGTGCGGATCATGACCCGTAAGTAAGACGCTTGATCGCCGACCACATAGGCAAGTTGGGCACCGGGGCGCAAAATCTGTCGGAGTTCTGCGAGATGTCGTGCCATCCCACCAAAATAGAGTCTGGTCGCTCTCGCGTAGAGTCGCTCAAATCCGCTCGTTTTACCCAGGGCAATGCGTCGAGCCTCGATTTCGTTCGCAATCCGTTGCACTTCAGGTTGTTCAGCCACCCAGCGATCGTCGTCATCGACGGTATAGACATTTCTGGTGTTAGACCGCACCAGTCCTTGCTTCAGGGAGCGCAGATCCGCTTTGTCCTTAATGAAGCCCAGCAGCACAGATTCTAAGCGAGTAGTGCGCGTATAGTCCTTCTCGTTGGGATAAGGTGGTGAGGTAATGACGGCATCGATCGACTGTGGTTCTAGAACACTCAGTAACTGGCGCGAGTCGGCATGATGCACGATCGCCTCTACGGGTGGAGACTGTCCCAATTCACGCAGATCGCTGGCAATGGTGGCGATCGCGGCTAGCCAAACGTCAACAACGGGTGCATCGAGCTTCGCACGACCAACACCGACCTCAGGACCAAAGTGTAGATTGCTGATGGTGTTAACGACCGACTGGGCTAGAGCCAGACGCTCGTGGTCAGAGAATGATGCATCCGCTTGCTGCTGGAGGTGATCGAGCAGCACCAGGGTTTTATGCAGCGGGAGAGGACTGATGGAGTTCTTAAGGATCAGCTTTTCTTGCTCACTGTTCAACGATCGCAGGCATTCAGTCGCAATCGCGCGATCTAACTCCGCGATCGTGGCTTCAGCTACTTGCGTGGCATGGGCAAGCAGGCGATCGGGATCGGGGCACCAATCGACTTTTACCTGCCCAGCAAAATGCGCCATTGGGTTCGCCTCAACCCCCACGCTGGGAATACCCAACTTTTTACATTCCACAACCGTTGTGCCCGTCCCGCAAAACGGATCTAATACCCGATGCTCCGATGTCACCCCAAAGCGTTGCAGATACTCCCGCACCAGATGGGGTGGAAAGGAAAGCACGAACCTGTACCAGTTGTGTGCCGCGTGGTCAGCAGTAAAAAGCTGGTTGATTTCACTACGATAGCGGGCTTGTTTTGTTGTAGCGGCGGGAGCATCCAAAGGCGGCACAAGCGTTAAATCGTCGGTGATTAACTAAGAGGCTGTTTGAAAAGTGTCTGGCGGTTAAAACCGCGACTACATCAACAAAGTCCGCCTGCGCGGACTACCTCAGCACGAGGGTTTTGGAACCTGCGTAGGCAGGTTTTGTGCGTGTAGCCGCGACTTCAGTCGCCAGAGCTACACGCATCTGGACTTTTAAAACATCCTCTAAGAAGGACAGTTTAACCCAATACTTCTCGGTTAGAAGCGATTGTTCGCGTCGCGTTCCGACGGATAAACGCAGGCGTTGTCTTTGGGAGCCGCAAAGTGATGCGTCAAGACTGAACCGCTGGTTAACTGATAGAACTTTTGTTCCCTCTCCTTTTGGAAGAGAGCTAGGGTGTCGCTTGCTTCCAAAAGCGTGGGCAAGTTGAGGCATTCATACATCAATTCAGCAACACCCGCTATGTTAAACGTCTGCCGCGCAGGTTTACTTCGTAGAAGCAGTGTTGACCGCATCACGGAGTTGTGGAGCTTCTGCAAGAATGGCGATGATACCCGTGCGCTCGGTTTCAAGGGTGGCATCGCTCAACAAATCAATGACAGGAACTCCCACAATCTCCTCGATTAAGTTCTTCAGGTGTGGTCGAATCGCCTCATCCAGTTCATCATGAAGTTCCTCGACTAGCTCATCTTCACCCTGTCCGACTAAAAGCTGCTCTGGTTGAGTCACTGATTGCTCCAGGACGATCGCAATCTTTGCCTCTAAAAGTTCGCAGTCCACTTCGCTCACGCGATGCCCTAGCTGGCTAAGATAAAGTGCTCGAATGCGTTGGGAAAGCGATCGTTCGAGCTGACCGCGTGTGGGAAGTTTAGTACTCATAGATGGCTGATGACGAAGGAAATAATCTTGATATGGCAGATAAGTGAGATTAGACTGTTTAAGCCACATATCGCAAGAGTAATCTCAACTTTTAGCCCAATAACCGCCAGAAAGTAACTACAGGCTAATCTTCTACAGAGGGCTTATTTTTACTCAGAAGCTATCCGTTTTTAATTGCTTCGTTTAAGATCATGCTCTAAAATGTAGCTGAATGTATAATTTTAGAAATAAGTCTCAGCTTCACTAGCTTGTTGCACTGTCTGAGGTCACAGCGATACAACCTGGTGTTTGCACTAAGATGAGTCATTGAGAGCGCCGTCTAGCCGCTTAAAGAACTTCGTCCTTCCTTTTTCAGAGACTGCGTTTTTGCTGAAAGGAGTATGGATATCCAACCTTCCCCTGCGATCGGTGCTCAGGTAAAGATTCTAGTCGTTGATGACGATCAAGATAACCTGTTGCTCGTCAATTACCAATTGCTACAGTTGCTCGACTGCACCGTGCTCAGCGCCCAGGATGGTCAAACAGCACTGTCATTGGCTGAAACGTACGAGCCAGACTTGATTCTGTTAGACATCATGCTGCCTGAAATGGATGGCTTTGAGGTTGCGCGCCGTCTAAGGGAAATGCCTCAGACGCAGAAGATTCCGATTATTGCTGTGACAGCAATGGCTCGATCGCTCGATCAAGACTTGGCGCTTGCTTCAGGCTGTGATGGCTATGTTTGCAAGCCCTATGAGATGGAAACCCTGGCAGCCGCGATCGAGCGTCACCTTAACTTGCCAGCTTCACTGCTGCGTCTTTCCTGAAGAGCGGTGTTCTCACCATACGGTTTGCCCTCTGGTTATTGACTATGGGCTGTCATCAATGACCACTACACATGACTTGCAGCAAGGGTTCAAGCCCCTAGCCTGATGTGTTGGGGCGGGCGCGATCAGGCTGATACCGCAAGGTTTTAGAGCTAATTGATGACGCGCCCTAACCCTTTGGTGCTGCCTTTGCTTGAGCGACCTGCATGGCTGTCACTAGCTGCGCCAACGCGTATTCTAACTGTGCCCCTGCATCCATAGCGACCCAGCCTTCGGGAGTCAGTTGACGAAACTCAAAGTGTAGGTGAGGTCCAGTAGACAGCCCTGTGCTACCCACGCGACCAATCACCATGCCCTGCTTGACCCATTCCCCCGGCTTGACGAAGATTTCGGAAAGATGAGCATAAACGGTTCCCTGTGTGCCTTTGTTGTGATCGAGGGCAACGGCAAGACCATAGCCACCTAGAAAATCAGCGATCGCCACTTTGCCAGCATAAGCTGCTAAAACGGGTGTGCCCAGCGGTGCTGCTAAATCGGTGCCCGAATGAAACCGCTGTGCGCCCGTCACAGGATGCACACGCCAACCGAAAAGGGAGGAGATGGGAGCTGGAATTGAGAGCGGAAATATAAGGCGAATGTTGCCATTTCCCAACCGTCCAGACGGACGTGCTGTACGTTTGTAATACGCTTGCCAGGTAGGGGAGGCACTCGTTCCAAGTCCAGTCACACTCGCCAAAGCGCTGACGCTAACCGCTGGTAAGCCACCTGACGCGATCGACGCTTTGGGTGTCTGCCGCCGTTCGTCTAAGGCACACGGACTTCCCTCTAACACTTGCCCACTCTGCAAGACGGCACGGCATCCCGTTGAGCGTTCCGTCAGCACGATCGAGGTTGGTGCGTCGTAGCCATCGTCGGGACGGGAGTTGGTTGGGCTTGGCTGTACGATGCTTGGCTGTACGATCTTCTCCGGTGCTGTCGGTGTCACCACCAAATGCGGTATTGCCGCTTCTGTGCTTGGCAACGCTACAGGAGCCGTCACTGAAGGACTAACCTCTACTGGAGAAACAGCAGGTGAGGCTATCTGCACCGCATCGGTTGCCCCTTGAGCCAGCGCCATGCTGCTCAGTAGACTCACTCCAACACAGCTAAGCCCACAAATAAGTAGGACGCGGGTTCGACGATCGGGCAGCGCGGGACAGGCGTTTAAAGTCATTTGCAGTTCCTGAAGGGGCGATCGGTTTGGGGCTAGCAACCTAGTCGTGCAGATGGACTGCTTAGTTCCGCAAGGAATGAGCAATGGACTCTAGACTAAAGCTTGTAGCCATCTTATGTCTGTAGCAATCTTAGTCGATACGTTGTGATGTGGTTGCAAGGTCAAGCTCATAACGAAGCACTCATTCAACCTATAGCTCACAGCCTCGATCATTGTACCTGGCTTTGAAAAACCTTCTTCAGTAAGAATACGTTCAGTCGATTTTCGCGTTCTTTGCTCTCTTCTTTATACCCCATGCATACCTGGCACTGGCAAACCTGGAATGAACTGCCCTACCTCACCTGTAGCTTATTAGAACCGTGGTCACATGGCTTTTTCACACAGCAGTTTTGGCAGCGATCGCCCAACGAGCTGACTGAGATTTTGGAGCCAATGGCTCAGGCGTATCGAGTCAAGCAAGTGCATGGCAACACAGTCTTGACACCGTCCGAAGTCAAAGCTTGCGAGTCAAACGAGGCTCCGCCAGCAGATGGATTGATCACGGAGCAAAGCAATCAGGCAGTTTGGGCGTGTAGCGCCGATTGCACACCCGTTCTCATTGCTGATACTGTCACGGGGCAAGTCGCAGCCGTTCATGCTGGCTGGCGGGGCACCGCACTAAAAATTGTGCCGCAAGCGATCGCCCGTCTATGTAGTCAAGGCAGTCAATTGCAAAACCTGCGTGTGGCAATGGGTCCCGCGATCGCGGGTGAGGTCTATCAAGTCTCCGAGCATGTTGCGGCTGAGGTCGGATCTACCGTCGTTACGCTTGACGATCAAGCCGCATTGCTGGATGCCTTACACCAACTGCCAGATTCTCCATTGTTAAACGATCCTGAACCAGGACGGGTGCGACTGGATGTGCGTCGCGTGAATGCGCTACAGCTAGAGCAACTGGGCATTCACGCTGAACAAGTGGCGATCGCGCCGTACTGCACGTATCAAACACCCGATCGGTTTTTTTCCTATCGTCGTAACCGCGAGAAAAAAGCTCAGTGGTCTGGCATTGTCAGTCGCTAAACGTTTATGTTTAACTGCACAGTTAAACATAAACGTTCAACTTTATGATCAGCACAAAGCTAGCGGAGAGAAAAATGATCTCCTCTTGCCAGCTTTGCTTTATTTAGTGAGTCTCAAAGCATGAAGACGGTTAGTTAAGTGCTGTACTCATTAGGACTACGCGTTTGTTGCGATCGCAGCCTTAACTTCTTGCCAGACTCACTTTCTGTCAGACTCACTTTCTGTCAGACTTACTTCTTGCCAGACTTACTTCTTGCCAGACTTACTTCTTGCCAGACGCACTTCTTGCCAGACGCACTTCTTGCCAGACGCACTTCTTGTCAGACCATCAGTCAAGTGGCTTCGTCTTCTTGTTTGGTGTACCCTCGAACGGCTGCACACCAGTTTCGGGGTAGGCATCATCGCTGGGTCCAAAAATGCGTACAAACGCACCTGAGAAGTATTGAACCACGTTATCAAACTGCTTGAAAACAGACATAAACGTTACCTCAAAGAAACATAGCTTAATTTGAGTTCAACAGCAGCAAAGCTTTGTTTTCAACACTGCATACATCAACACTTTTATTATGCCGTAGCAGCAGAAAAGGAATCTTTTTCGTATTAATTGTTTAGAGGATGTCTGAAAAGGTATGGTCTGTAAGCTTAAGCACTCAGCGATCCCCCCTGCCCCCTTAAAAAGGGGGAAAATATGTCTGTAGTCCCCCTTTTTAAGGAGGATTGAGGTTTAAGGAGGATTGAGGGGGATCTAGCTTTTTGCTACTAACAGGAGGACTCTTTAAACATCCTCTTAGAGTTGATTGGTTGCGATCGAGCGTGGCTACTTTGATGATTCTTCAGGCAACCATATGGTTTGAGACCGCTGAGCACAGCCGTACTGATTAGCGAGCCTTGAGCAGGGTCAAGAACCGATGAGAAAAACAGGTGTTTTAATGAGATTCACTATAAACAAAAGGCTTTTAGATGGTAAAAAATAGTGTTTCTCTTTGATTAACAAGATACTTTAGGCGTTTTGGAGGGGAAATTCCGGTGTTCACTTTGGCTTCTGTTTTCTAGTTTTGGTTTTTCTGACTATAATCAAGAAACGTACATCTCACGAGTCGATCGATGGGTATTGCCATGACCGCAAAGCAATTGACCAACAGTGAATGTCTTTTCGATCAGACTCGATCGCCGCTCCAACAACAAGCTTCGATCGCCCATCAAACAACTGTAGGCTCCACGCCTGAGTTGCCCTCCTATCAATTAGATGAGCAGCTAACTGTTTCACCGCAAGATTACAGCCTCCTGACTGATCTCTACCAGCTCACAATGACCGCCTGCTATGTCGGTGAAGGGCTGGATCAGCGACGTGCCAGCTTTGAGCTTTTTACGCGACGGTTGCCTGAAGGCTTTGGCTACCTAGTGGCAATGGGGCTGGCACAAGCATTAGACTACCTGGAACGATTTGTCTTCAATGCAGCGCAGATTGAGGCATTGCAGGCAAGCGGTATTTTTGCCGACGCACCCGATCGCGTCTGGTCGTTGTTAGCAGACACCCGTTTTAGCGGTGATGTATGGGCAGTCCCCGAAGGCACGATCGTCTTTGCAAATGAACCGTTTTTACGGATCGAAGCACCGCTCTGGCAGGCGCAAATGGTTGAAACGTACCTGCTCAACACACTCAACTACCAGACGTTGATTGCGACCCGTGCGGCTCGTCTACGCGATGTGGCAGGTTCACAGACAACCCTGTATGAATTTGGAACGCGGCGAGCCTTTAGCCCTCAAGCTTCTCTGTGGGCAGCGCGGGCAGCTTTGGCAGCAGGGTTGGATGCAACCTCTAACGTGCTAGCAGCCTTCAAGCTGGGGCGCAAACCTGTGGGCACAATGGCGCATTCCCTCGTCATGGCGTTGTCGGCAACCGAAGGCAGCGAAGCGGAGGCATTTACGGCTTTTCATCGCTATTTTCCGGGCGCGCCGCTGCTGATTGATACCTACGACACGATCGCCGCCGCCAAACACCTTGCGACCCAATTGCAGCATCACGAAATGGAGTTGGCAGGCATTCGCATCGACTCTGGTGATTTAGCAGCATTGTCTCAGCAAGTGCGTCAACTTTTGCCGGGTGTCCCCATTTTTGCCAGCGGTGATTTGGACGAATACAAGATTACTCAATTACAAGCGGCTGGAGCCTGCATTGATGGCTATGGTCTGGGCACCCAATTGGTAACAGGCGCACCTGTAAATGGTGTTTACAAACTGGTAGAAATTGATGGCATTCCCGTGATGAAGGAAGCCACAGATAAAGTGAGCTATCCAGGGCGCAAGCAGATTTTTCGCCGCTATGAGCAGGGGCAGGCAGTGAGCGATCGCTTGGGTTTGATGGCAGAAGGTGAGGAGCAGCGGTCAGCGGTCAGCGGTCAGCGGTCAGCAGCACATTCCCCCGGCACCTTCACTGGAGAACAAGCGCTGATGCAGTTAGTCATGAAGCAAGGTCAACGTTTGTACTTGCCTGAAACACTGGAGACGATCGCTCAACGCACAACTTCTTCCGTCGCCAGTCTCCCAGCCACAACACGCCAAATTTACAATCCTATCTCCATCCCAGTCGAACCATCCACTACTTTACTCGACCTGATTGCAACCACTCAGCGCAGACGGCAGAAATAGTAGCTTAAAACAACCTCCTTTATATATTTACTCCCTAATCCCTAATCCCCACTCCCTAATCCCCACTCCCTAATCCCCACTCCCCACTCCCCACTCCCCATGCTCACCATTGCTCTCTTTGGTACCAGCGCCGATCCACCGACCGCAGGACATCAGGCAATTTTAGTTTGGTTGTCTCAATACTTCGATCGCGTAGCCGTATGGGCAGCAGACAATCCCTTTAAGTCGCATCAAACGCCGCTCATCCATCGGATGGCAATGCTGCAACTGTTGATTGACGACATCAACCCGCCTCGCCACAACCTCCATCTCGATCCAGAGCTGAGCAAATCGCGCACCATTCATACCTTAGAAATTGCCGAAGCCCTGTGGACTGATGCCATCTTTACTTTAGTGATTGGCTCTGACTTGATTTACCAACTGCCCAATTGGTATCAAGTTGAAACGCTGCTAGAACGGGTTAATTTATTGATCATTCCACGACCGGGATTTGTGCCAAACGATATGGCTCTGGCAGAATTGAGGCGACGGGGAGCACGACTGACGATCGCCGACTTGACGGGTCCCGATACATCCTCCACCGCATATCGTGAGCATGGAGATACTGATGCACTGACACCTCCCATCGAAGCTTACATCCACCGGGAGCACTTATACCCATGCCAGAACGCCTCCAACGAAAAGCAGCCCATTCACCAACCCATGCATTGAGCGATCGTGCCCTTGCAGACTTCAAAGTGGGCGTTGACAACGTGATTTTCTCGGTCGATACCGCACAAAATCGGCTGCTGGTACTCCTGGTGATGCGGCAAGAAGAACCGTTTCTCGGACAGTGGAGTTTCCCTGGTACCCTTGTGCGACGCGGTGAATCGCTTGAAGATGCCGCCTACCGTATCCTTGCTGAAAAAATTCGCGCCCGCAATCTTTACCTGGAGCAGCTTTATACCTTTGGCGGTCCTAACCGCGATCCCCGCGAGGCAATGGACAGCTACGGCATCCGCTATCTGTCTGTCAGCTACTTTGCTCTCGTTCGCTTTGCTGAAGCCGAACTCATTGCCGATGGAGTGAGCGGTATTGCCTGGTATCCACTCGATCAGGTGCCCCAACTTGCGTTTGACCATAACGAAGTGCTGGAATACGGTCATCGTCGCCTCCGCAACAAGCTGGAATATAGCCCCGTTGCGTTTGAAGTGTTACCCGAACTGTTTACACTCAGCGATTTGTATCAACTTTATACAACCGTTTTAGGCGAGAACTTTTCTGATTACTCCAACTTTCGATCGCGCCTCTTAAAGCTTGGCTTCCTATCAGATACAGGCGTAAAAGCCTCTAGAGGCGCTGGCAGACCTGCAAGCCTTTATCGCTTTGATGCCGAAGCGTTTGCACCTCTAAAAGATAAGCCTTTAGTCTTTATCTAGTTTTTGGTTGTTAGTTGTTAGAAGTACGATTTCCAATGCTACATCGACGTAAGAAGAAACTTTGCTTTAAAAGTGAGCGAGATTTAGAAGATTTTGTTTGGGTTCACTTAAATGACCTTTTTGCACTTAAAGGATTAAAACGTCAACA
This sequence comes from Tildeniella sp., assembly GCF_059505325.1. Lineage (NCBI taxonomy): Bacteria > Bacillati > Cyanobacteriota > Cyanophyceae > Oculatellales > Oculatellaceae > Tildeniella > Tildeniella sp. The sequence goes on along the minus strand of NZ_JCACKI010000008.1, from coordinate 65,826 downwards.
TATGCTCAAACAAGATGTATGCGACATTTTAGCCATTGATGAAATCGGAGCATTAACAGTTCTGGAACTGAAGAACACAGCCGATCGCTACATAGTCCAGCAACTAACTCGCTACTACGATCGCCTCATCGCCGAAAAGCCACTTGCTGCCGAAATAGACTATAACTTGCCCATTCGCTTGATTGCGATCGCGCCTGCATATCATGAACACAATTTAATTGATCAAAAATATAGCGCGTTAGAAATTGAGTTTTTAACTTACGAAATCTCAGAATTAGAAGATAAGTCAATCTGCTTTATACTAAGCGATTTGAAGAAAGCGCGTTATGCACAGGTTTTAATTTCTTCATCCCAGGAGCATAAAGAAGATAGTGGCGAACGCTCTGAAAAAGAACTAAAGCAAGAAAAGATTGATCGGATTCTACATCATTACGTCAGAGTTCGCTGTGCCCATAAGCTAGGCTTGCCAGATGTCAGCCCAGAGGAACTTGCCGCTAGTAAAGCAAAGTTCACTGCTAAAGGCTCTAAGTTTTTTAAGATTCGGTTGAATGAGTATACACCTTCTGGTAGTCCCAAGTTTGTCTCTGTAAGAGTTCCTTCAACGATTGGAGTATATGCTTTCATGAGATGGGTTGGAAAAAATGTTCCAAAAGCTGTTGCCATTAAATTAAGTGGGCACACCTGGGATGTAGGTGCGTATTGTAGAGAAGAGCTAAATCAAGTTGATGAAGAGGAACCAAATCAAGCTGATTTTGAAGCTGTTGATGCTCTTTAGCAGATAGAATTTTGAATTCTTTTAACTAAGTAAAAGCGAAATATTATCTAAAAAATATTATGAGTAGAGAAGTGCAATTTAAGTCCGATCGCTTGGCTGTGTTGATTGATGCAGACAATGCGAATGCTGATTTGATTGAATCGTTGCTGAAAGAAGTCGCTAAATATGGCACATCGCATGTTAAGCGCATTTATGGCGATTGGACTAGCACACAGCTTGGCAAATGGAAAGATAAACTGAATAAATTTGCCATTCAACCCATTCAGCAATTTCGTTATACCGTTGGTAAAAATGCAACCGATAGTGCGTTAATTATCGATGCAATGGATTTGCTGTATACGCGAAACTTTGACGGCTTTTGTATTGTTTCAAGCGATAGTGACTTTACAAGATTAGCAAGTCGCATTCGGGAATCTGGCTTGGTTGTGTATGGGTTTGGTGAGAAGAAAACACCGTTAGCTTTTATCAGTGCTTGTGATAAATTTATCTATACCGAGATTTTAGGGCAAGCAAAGGAATCGACCCCAGCTACTTCAACTGATAGCGCTATCGAGAAAGATACCAAAAATTTAGCTAAAGATAGCTCAAGCCAAAAAGTAGAAGCGCTGAATAGCCAAACGTTAAAGCGCGATCGGGAATTAGTTGATTTACTCAAAGATGCGTATCAAGCGATCGCCGAAGAAGACGGCTGGGCAAATCTAGGATCATTTGGAGCACAACTAACCAAAATTTCGCCCTCCTTTGATCAACGCAATTACGGGTATGAAAAGCTGGGGAGTTTAGTTCGAGCAACTGACATGTTTGAAGTGAGAGAAATTCCTCACGATAAGAATCCGGCTGCTAAGCAAATACACATCAAATTCAAGTCTTGACGTATGAAGATTGCGATCGCACAACTCAATCCCACCATCGGCGATCTAACAGGCAACGCCCAAAAAATTCTGGCAGCCGCACAACAAGCCGCAAACCAGGGCGCACGACTGTTATTAACACCAGAACTTTCACTGTGTGGCTATCCACCCCGTGATTTGTTGATGCATCCTGGTTTTATTGCATCAATGGCAAAAACATTGGAACAGTTAGCCCACGACCTGCCGCGATCGCTCATTGCCCTAGTTGGCACTGTAGAGGTAAATCCACACGCTTTGTTGAAAGGCGGCAAGCCACTGTTCAACAGCATGGCACTCCTTGAACACGGCAAAGTCCGACAAATTTTTCATAAGCGCCTTCTGCCCACCTACGATGTGTTTGACGAAGACCGCTACTTTGAGCCAGGGCAGCAGGCGAATCATTTTGTGTTGGAGATTGGCAGTCAGCAGTCAGCAGTCAGCAGTCAGCAGTCAGGAGTTAGGAACCAGAAATTTCAACTTTCTGCCCCCCTCACCCCCTCACCCCCTCACTCCCCCACTCCCCACTCCCCACTCCCCACTCCCCACTCCCTCCGCATCGGCGTAACCATTTGCGAAGACCTCTGGAACGATGAAGAATTTTGGGGCAAACGTAGCTATACAGCGAATCCGATCGCGGAACTGGCGCAGCAGGGCGTTGATCTCACCATCAACTTGTCTGCGTCTCCTTACACAGTGGGCAAACAACGGTTACGCGAAGCCATGCTCAAGCACAGTGCGACTCGTTTTGCTCAGCCTGTTATCTACGCTAATCAGGTTGGTGGCAACGACGACCTGATTTTTGATGGCTGTAGTGTCGCGTTCAACCGTCAAGGGGAACTTGTCTGTCGTGCGCGTGCGTTTGAAACAGACCTGGTGCTGCTGGAGTTTCAGGATGGTGACTTGCAGCCCGGTGTTATTAACGCTTTGCCAGAAAGCGAAGACGCTGAAATTTGGGCAGCGCTGGTTTTGGGAGTGCGGGATTACGCCCAAAAGTGCGGCTTTTCAAAGGTTGTCATCGGGTTGAGCGGTGGTATTGACTCAGCCCTGGTAGCGGCGATCGCTGTTGAAGCACTCGGCTGTGAAAACGTTCTGGGTGTTCTCATGCCCTCCACCTACAGTTCCGACCATTCCATCAAAGATGCGCTGGCGTTGGCTAAAAATCTGGGCATTCATACCGAAACCCTACCCATTGGCGATCTAATGCAGGCGTACGATCACACGTTTGCCAATCTGTTTGCAGGCACCGAGTTTGGGCTGGCAGAAGAAAACATTCAGTCGCGGATTCGTGGCAATTTGCTGATGGCAATCTCCAATAAATTTGGTCATCTGCTGCTTTCGACCGGCAACAAATCTGAGATGGCAGTCGGCTACTGTACGCTCTACGGCGATATGAACGGTGGGTTAGCCGCGATCGCCGATGTACCAAAAACTCGTGTTTACTCACTGTGTCGGTGGCTCAATAGCTTTCAGCCGTCAGCCATCAGCTATCAGCCATTAGCTTGCAGCACTCAACACTCAACACTCTCTAGCGTAGCGGCGCAAAGCGCTACTCAAAACTCAAAGCTCAAAACCGAAATCATTCCGGCAAATATTCTCACCAAGCCTCCTAGTGCCGAACTCAAGCCTGGTCAGGTTGATCAGGATTCGCTGCCTGACTATGACACGCTGGATGATATTCTGGCGCGGTTGATTCATCACCGTCAGACTCCCGATCAGATCGTGTCAGCGGGACATGAGCCTCAAATTGTCGATACGATTGTGAAGCTGGTGACACGCGCCGAGTTTAAGCGGCGGCAAGCCCCACCCGTGCTCAAAGTGACCGATCGCGCCTTTGGGACTGGTTGGCGAATGCCGATCGCCTGTCATGTAACGCCTTAATCTCTACAAGTAGAAGCGACTCGCTATCTTCTCTGAACAAAGCTACTGGGGAACTGATTACTGTTTTCGCGTCAGGCTGACGAGTCTTTCCCGCAGAAGTCCTTCTTGTTTGGCATCGTCTAGATTGCGGGCAATTTCGATCGCCTGTTGGTAGCTCTGCTGTGCTTTGGGCGCATCACCTACTTTTTCGTAGAGTTGACCCAACGCTTGTAGCGAGATCAGTTCCTGACGATCGTTCTCCAGCATATGGGCAACCCGTAGCCGATCGTTGAGCAACTCTAGCGACTGGTTATAGCTGCCGATGGTGTTGAGGGCAACTACCATGCCATCGATCGCACGGAACTGATTGGGACGATCGCGGTTGATATCGGTCAGTTTCACCGCCAGCCCGTAGTATTTCATCGAATCGCGGTAGTTGCCTGTTGTTTGATAGAGGTCGCCTAGATTATTCAGCGTGGTCGCTTCCCGAACGGGACTGCTTGCTCGTCGAGCGGCGGCTAGTGCTGTCGTGTATTGCTCAAGGGCACGATCGTTGTTGCCCAACCCAAACGCCAGCAATCCCAGGCTATCGTGAGACAGCGCTGCACCATCGGCACTGTTGATGCTCGCTGCAATCGCAAGCGCTTCGTTGAACAGCGCTTCCCCCGATCGAGTGCCACCACGCTGTGCCAAGACCCTGCCCAAACTGTTCAAAGCGTAAATTTGCCCTTGAAAGTCCTGCCCATCACGGGCGATCGCCAACTGTCGGCGCAAGACATCTTCTGCTTCTGTCGGTCGTCCCAAACGGGCATACGCTGAACCAAGGTAGCTATAGGCAAGTGCTTCGCCAGGGCGATCGACCAGATTTTGGTACAGCCTCAGTGCCTGCTGCCACGATTGGACAGCATCTGTCAGAGAACCATCAAAGTCCTGATCCTTGCCCAGTTGCAACAGTCGATCGGCTTCATCTCTGGAGGCACCGCGTGTCCCATTGTTGATGTGTACATTCAACTGCTGATTTAAATCGGCTGCCCTGGCAGGGAGAGAAAGTAACACGATCGCACTGGAACCTAGCGCCATCGCTCCAAGGATGATTGATTGGCTCAGAAGGTTTATGCCCCGACGGTTCATCATCCTGCCCCTAGCGAGTGTTTGGCTGACTGAAATATGATTGAGCAATCTACTCAACGCTGGTTTCTACCGGAACCGTGCTGAAGCCCAAGCTACTTCTAGAGTTCCCTTCCAGATAGATTGTTCGCACATCGTCTGGTAGTGTTGCTTCCAGCAGTCGGTAGCCTTCTTGCACCTGCGATCGTACCTCTGCTGGAGACATCACTTCACCCTCAGCCCTCAAGTAAGCTGAAATCCGTGTCTCGCTCCAGTTAAACGTTTGCGCCATCAACACAATCAACCGCAGCGTGGGAGGCATTTGATCCAGCGCCCGCTCAATGTAGCACCACAGCGGGGGCGGTGCCGCTTCGAGCTTGTATTGGATAGCCTCAACAGGCGGTAGTTCTGCTCGATTGATGCAGATCGCTGTCACGTTGATCAACCAGCTTTGTAACGTCATGCCCGCTTCACTTTCACTGCTGCCGCTACGTAAATCAACGCCGCCCAGTTCATGAAAAATATGTCTCCAGGTATTACCAAAAAGATAGTCTGCCTGCACGGGCGATCGGGCTGAGTGCCGAATCAACGTATAAACCATCGGGCTGTAGCGACAAAAAATTGTCGTAAAGTATTGCCCAGAGTCTGGATAACGCTGGAACAACGTCAGCAAATCCTGATCACTGTAGTGCGTTAGCCCTTTCACCACTGGGTGGTTACATTCGGGGAAAGACGGAATTGCAGGAAAGGTAGGAATGGACACAGCCCAAATGACCAGCTAGTTGTGCAAACGACCTCCAATATATAAGCGGTTTTGAGTAAATTGACACGCTTTTTTTATAAATTGGTAAGGAATGGCGAGTCGGGAGTCGGGAGTCGGGAGTCGTATTAAGTATTGAATTGCTTCCCCTGCTTCTTCTGCCTCCCCTGCTTCCTCTGCCTCCCCTGCTTCCTCTGCCTCCCTTCGACCTCCTGCCTTCGACCCGCTCACCGACTCCTCCCTTTCCACTACGATTCTTCTTGATAGAATGGTTAAAGGTGCTTAACCTTAGAATGCCTTTAGACAAATCGATATTTTGCTTTCCGCCATCCTGAACAGCGTTTGCTTTGTTCCCGTTATGACTTTACCCATCAGTAATATGCAGGTTCCTTTTCAACCGTTGCCGCTGGCATCCTTCATTCCTGGCTTAGATACGCTGTTCTCCACTCAAGGCATTATGGTAATGCTGCTAGGCGCATATGCTGTAGCGATGTGGATGTTTCTGACTAGCGCACCGAAGGTTCACACCATTATGGTGACAGATGTGCAACTGGCGCGGAACCTGTATGAAGGGTTGCTAGAATTGCCAGCGGCAGATATTCCGTTGCACTATTACTACAATTACGAGCAATCGTTAGGCACGGCGGCGATCGATCCCCTGTACGTCACTCCGGGCATTGGACGATCGAGCATTAACGCTGCCAGCACCCCAGAAGGTCTCTGGTATCAACTGAAGAAAAATACTCAACTGCACGTCATCTCTGGGGCAAGCCTGGGCGAGAAAAATCGTCAGCGCCATGTGTGCTTCGATCGCGATTGCCTGGAGCAAGTGCTGTTACGGGTGCAAATGCGAAACGTGAAGCACAAGATTCGGCAGGAGAAGCCTTTAAACTTTCTGGTAAAAGATTACGACGGCAACGTCATTGAAATGGCAGAAGTGTCAAATTAAGGTTGGGAGGCAGAAGGGCAGAGGGCAGAAGGTGGGTGAAGGCTGACCGCTAACCGCTGACCTCCCAATCAACTCAAAACTCAAAACGTTCCTTCTCCACCCCTCACTCCTCACTCCTTATCGCTATGCAATATCGTCGGTTTGGGCGCACAGAACTAGCGATGCCTGTCTTTTCGTGCGGCGGCATGAGGTATCAGTACAAGTGGCAGGATGTCTCGCCCAAGCAGATTCCTGCGGATGGTCAGGCGAATTTGGAGGCAACGATCCGGCGATCGCTAGAATTGGGCATCAACCATATTGAAACAGCACGCGGCTACGGCACATCAGAAATGCAGTTGGGGCAGATTTTGCCAACCCTGCCACGTGAGAAACTCATTGTTCAGACAAAAATTTCACCCGTTGCAGATGCGAAGGCATTTCGGCGCACGTTTGATCAATCGCTGTCGTATCTGAAGCTGGATTACGTTGATCTGTTGGGCTTACATGGCATTAACACACCTGAACTGCTGGACTTTTGCATCCGTCCAGGTGGCTGTCTGGACGTAGTACATAGCCTACAGGCACAGGGCAAAGTACGATTCGTCGGCTTTTCGACGCATGGTCCGACGGACGTAATCGAGCAGGCGATCGCTACCAACCAGTTCGACTACGTAAATTTGCACTGGTACTACATTAACCAAACCAACTGGTCTGCGATCGCAGCCGCCACCAGACATGACATGGGTGTTTTTATCATCAGCCCGTCTGAGAAAGGCGGGATGCTCTTTAAACCGCCGCAACGGTTAGTGGAACTATGTGCGCCGCTGAGTCCGATCGTCTTTAACGATCTGTTTTGTCTCAGTCATCCCCAGGTGCACACCTTGAGCATTGGTGCTGCCAACCCTCAAGATTTTGACGAACATCTGAAGACGCTGGAGCACCTGGAGCACGCTTCAGACGTTTTACCGCCGATTTTAGAACGATTGGGGCAAGCCGCGATCGCGCGTCTTGGTGCAGACTGGATGCAAACCTGGCATATCGGTCTACCTGCGCCAGCCGAAACACCAGATGGATTGAATATTCCAGTGATGCTGTGGCTCAGAAATTTGGCGATCGCTTACGACATGGTGGACTATGCCAGGATGCGCTACAACTTGCTGGGGCAGGGCAGCCACTGGTTTCCTGGCGGAAATGGCGATCGCATTGCAGAGCTAGATTTGCGTCAATGCCTTGCCCATAGTCCTCATGCAGACAAAATCCCTGCTCTTCTGATCGAAACGCACGCGCTTTTGGGCGGTCAAAAAGTGCAGCGCCTGTCTCGGCATTAGTCGTCGTATACCAAATATACCGTTTAGGTCCGTCGCACTGTTCCGTCTAACAGTTCCAGCGTTAAGGTTAATATCCTTCTAAGAAGGTTTTCACGCTGCCGTCAGGGCTGAGCACCAGCCGAATCTTGGCGTTCTGTCTACGATCGAGGGCTGAAACAAAGGGTTCCCCCGTGAGCGGTATGCTCGTGCGATCGACGTAATCGCCTGCAGCTTGCCCTAAAGGAACAGTGCGCTGAATAGAGCCATTTGCATCGACCAGAAGCGTATACTCCAGGGTTTGCGTCAGCCCCTGGGGTGGCTTCCAGCGCTGTTGAAAATACTGTCTGGCTTCTGCCACTTGCGGAATCGTATCAAAGACTGTGCCCGTTTGCTCAATCTGAGCGCTGCGATCGCCAACAGACGATCGCGCCTCTGCACTGGCTGGTTGATTTGATGGCGCGTTGGCAAGCTCTCGCTTCAGGGAAAGGGGGGCTGGCATCGGTCGGGCAGGCTGCGATCGCGGCGTAGCAGAGAGAGAGCCGCTTTGAGGCAGCACAGCAATCTGATTACCAGCGTCTTGGCGCGCCCGACCAGGAACGCTGCTAGGCTTGGACGTGCTTACTGCACCTGAAGGATTGCCAGTTTTGGGGCTGCTTGCAGGTGATGGCAATGAAATAGTCGGCAACCCTGGACTGACCGGAAGCGTCGAACCCAGCGGCGGTGGCGGCGGCAATGGCTGACCAGAGGCGATCGAGGGTAACGGACTCTGGGCAATTGAAGGAGGCTGCATTGCCATTGGTTGATCGCTGCTGGCTCCCTGACTGGCAGTAGGCGATGCTGGCTGGAGGCTACTGTTGATGATCTTGGCAACAGTGGCAGATAGCCCAATGACCACTAGCCCGGTCGCAGCGATTCGCCCCCAGTGCAAGGCATCCGGCACTGACTGGCGCGATCGCAGTTCCGGCAACGCCATCAGGTCAGCGGCGTAGTCATCTAACGCATTGGCTAAATCGAATAGTTGCAGTGCGCTCAAAGACACAACAGCCGTAGACTCCGTTGCCAGCGTTCCCAGGGCAAGATTGTGTGTTAGTAATCCCTTGGGCTGTAGAGAGAGACCGCTTGGGGTCGATGAAGCCGTTGCGAGTGCTGGTTTTGAGGACGGTAGTACCGCGATCGCCTCTGAAGCTAGCACCACGCTTTCACTGGCGTACCTGTAAGGTTGTCCAAGGCTATGAGACTGCTCAAGAAACGTCTGCACATAGGTTGAAACGACCTCATGGAGGTTGTCAAGCTGAGTGCGATCGCCCCGAAGCGTCACCCACCGTTCTTCAGGTAGTTTCGGATCATCCAAACTCAGTTGAAACCGAAGCTGCTTCACCACAGTCTGCCCTGCCCAACGAGACAACGGCGATTTTTTTGCCATAATCTCTAGCGTGCAGGTCGGAGGAGTGTACCGTCGCAGAATGGAATAAGACATGCAACAAACGCTGAATGGGTGTGTAGATAAGGGAATGACTGCTAAAAGAGAGTCAACGTTGGAGCAAGGAAGAAAACAGCTTCAGGAAGGAAAAACCCTGTTGTCAAAGGAACGTTGCCGTCGATTCTCTTACTAGCTACTACTAGCCGATCGACTGCTGCCATCGTTCGATCGATCCATCAGTGCCAGCCAGAGCCGTCGTGAACCATTGGCAGCACTATAAAACAGTAGGTCGATGAGAAGTTTGAGGGCAAGATTGGTCAGTACAGCAGGCGAAACGTCATCGCCATCCTCCATCCGCTCCTGATACGTGTTGTTAAACGTATCAAGATAATCTCCTAAGAGCGCAATTTGATGCGGTTCGCGCTGTTGTTCGGTCGCCTGTTCTAACAGGGCAACCGCGCGACGAATCGTTTCAGCCTGCTGTTTGGCAAGATGGCAGCTAATCAGTACCAGTGCGCGCGCCTCCTCAACATCTAGCTTCTTACGCCCTCCTTGTCCGCGACGCAGTGGGCTGGATTGACGCAACCGCCAGAGCGCCACGCGATCGACCACCATCGACTCCAGCTTCAACTCACTCGCCGCCTGAAGCATTGCTTCAGAGCCGATCCCAGTCAGTGCTTCTAGTGCCAACAAGACCAGGTCTAATTGAGCCTTGATGTTATCAAGCTGAGACGGATCAGGTTGATTCAGGAGCGGGAGCGTTTCAACAGTAGCGGGCGTGGGCAGTTTGACGGGAGACGGCATAGCTTTAGGATAGAAAACACAACCAGGATTGACGTATTGGTTACGTGCTTTGAAACAGGACTAGAAAATGGCTGCGGATGTTTCTGTTTGGGAGACAGCCAATCGTGGCATATTTACAAAAACGTGACCTCACCCTGTCGGTCAAAAAATTTGGCGTTGCTGCATCAGTCTATGAATGCCAAAATTCGCCCACCCTTCGGGAGCAAGCTACACCCCAGACCTCTCCCAACGGGCGAGGGAGCAGAAATAAGGGTAATTCATCATTCATCCTGACATCAAATTAGCCTGGTAGCCAAAGTTGACAGAGGACAAAGCAGAGTGTAGCACTGCCTAAAGGCACGGTTAGATTGTCAATCCCAAACTTTGAAAAGGCTTCTAACCCGGTCGCCACGATCGCCACTGCCAGGGCTATTACCCAGGTCTGCCAGAGATTTCCCTGCACTGCCAGCAAAATCAAGACACTCACCACGCCGCTGACGATCGCCATTGTGAGCGATCCTTCCCAACTTTTCTGCGTGTCCCAAAGCTTGTAAGGGTGTTGACCAAAACGTTGCCCAACCAGCGCTGCTAAACCGTCGCCCCAGGTCATCACCAGCACACCGATCGCGGCATAGTGAGGCTGTTGGATCGTCCAAAACCACGCAACCAGAATACCAATGCTCATGGCGTAGAAAAACGTGCCCAGACTTTTGCGCCCGATGCCATTGATACTTGGCAGAATAGGCAGGCGATACGAGAGAAAAGCGATCGCGCTGAACATCACAGACGCGCCAATACCCAACCAGGCAGGCACCTGCAACCACCATGCCAGCAAAATCACATTGCCAGCGCCAATATGAACCACCTTGCGAACCACCTCTGAGCTGACAGAGGTGTAGCGATGCAGCCATTCTGCCAGCAACCCAAGCAAGCCGATCCAGGCTCCAGTAATCGCAATTTGCAGCCAGAGCGGTGGTACAGTCGAGAACCAGAGCGGCGCGGTCATCGCAGCAATCAATGTAGTGAATGGGTTTACATACTTTCACTGTAGTGGAAATTAAGGTGCGATCGTAAACAGACAGCCATTCTGCTTGCGTCCAGCCTGCTATGAGGTTCTAGCAACTTCGATATACTGAAAGGTGCTTCTCAGGGTTATGTTCAGCTCGGTGAACGATCGCACGAGCAACAGTTGACTAACAGCTTGAAGAGTCCGTCGTTTCTCACGCTTAAATTACGATCGCACACAGAGGTTTTGCATGAAAGTCGCCATTACGGGTGCAACTGGTTTTGTTGGGAGTCGTTTGATCGAGCGCTTGCAGGCAGACAGGCACACAGTCGTTGTTTTGACCCGCAACCCGGAACGCGCCCTACGACTCTTTCCCACTGCCGCCTTTCCGACCGTCGATGTGGTCGAATATACGCCAACAGAGCTGGGAGAGTGGCAACACGCGCTTTCTGGCTGCGATGGTGTGGTCAACCTAGCAGGAGAGCCGATCGCCGAAAACCGCTGGACGGCAGAGCGCAAGCAAATGATCCTCAATAGCCGCAAGCGGGGCACACAAACCTTAGTTGAGGCGATCGCTCAAGCAACGCCCAAACCAACTGTGTTAGTGAATGCGTCAGCGATCGGCTACTACGGTACCAGTGAAACCGCCACCTTTGATGAAACCAGTCCTGTGGGTGACGATTTTTTGGCAGAAGTCTGCCGGACATGGGAAGCCGAAGCGGAGAAAGTAAAGCAAGCTGGACTGCGACTGGTGATTGTGCGGATTGGCATCGTCTTGGGAGACGGTGGGGCGCTTGCCAAAATGATTCCCCCGTTCAAGCTGTTTGCTGGGGGTCCGATCGGCACAGGCAAGCAATGGTTCTCCTGGATTCACCGCGAAGATCTGGTGAGCTTAATGCTCCAGGCTCTGACCAACAGTGCGTTCGAGGGCGTTTACAATGCTACGGCACCCCATCCGGTTCGCATGGCTGAACTTGCTAACGCTCTAGGATCGCTGCTGAAGCGTCCGTCTTGGCTGCCAGTACCCGGGTTTGCCCTTGAAGCGCTGTTAGGCGATGGAGCAAAAGTTGTGCTTGAAGGGCAGCAGGTTTTACCGAAACGCACTGAGGCGATCGGCTTTCACTATCAGTACTCAACGATCGCGCAAGCGCTTTCCGAAATCTTGGGGTCAAGCGTTTAAGTATTGCCAGTTGAGCGTTCGCGCCAGCGCTTAGCAACCCAACTCAGCGCACCACTCAGCAACGCGCCTGCCATCAGAATGCCAAGCGCTGGTGTGAAGACAGGCTCCCAAAGTTTGTACCAAAGGTCGAGACCCAGCGGCACATTTGCAGCTCGACCAGCCACGGCAACTGCCAGCCATAAAAAGCTGAACAACACCAGGAATAAATCCACCATCAGCGCTACATTGAGCCACTGAAGTAATCGCTCTCTCATAAATCTTAGTATTGCAATATGCGCTTGGATGAGGACAAAGGGTTAACTACGGAGTTGAGAGATTACATTCAAATATCCCAATTAAGTTCAAAGTCTGTGATTCAGATTCTGAAAAATATCTTTAGTCTTGGACTTCATATTAACAAAAAAGATGGCTGATTTAGGTTTAAATCAGCCATTTGACACGCCTATTCATCGTTAGTTCTTCAGGTATTTTAGATTTGTGACAAATCCTTATCTAGCTCTATCGAGGCAGTTTGCTGCAAATTGTCAGGATCGACGTAATGGCAAACGGCATCATTCATACAGATAAAAGCCCAGCCTGAACGATCGATGCTGACCAGTTTGTAGGCTGCTTCTTGAACAAAACAACCTCTATGGTTGCGAGTTTCTGGTTTAACTTCGATGTTATTAAAGTCATCAAAAATCATCAGTCTTAACTCCTTAGCCGTGAAAACACGAGCTGTAAAGAACGCATTTATATGAAGAGTTAAAGGCTCTTCTATCCCAGTGATTACATACTATCACTGGATTCTTAGACTGTTCATTACGAAATATAAGCAAATATAACAATGCATAAATTATTGGCAGAGTTACGCTCGAAAAATCCTGTTTTGAACAGTGGAATTTGCAAAAAACTGTAACGATCGCGCTTCAATCAACCTAAGGCACCGCCAAATTAACACTTCTTAACAAATCCTCTAATCTTTAATGTTGGTTCGATGCGGCTAAAAGCTGGCTAGAGGCGGGTCAGGCAGACACAACATGCCAAATGAGTGAGTCAAGTCGTTCAACTCTACTCACTCGCGCCTGAATTAAGTTGCTGAGGCTTCTACTCCCCGTGCCAAATCGCTCTTGGCGCGTCGGTTTGTGCCAGCAGTTTACCTTGAGCGATCACGTAGCTCACAGTGGCACGGCTGCGGATGGCATCATAGCGGTCTTTAGCATCTAGCACGATGAGATTGGCAGGTTTACCCACTTCAATGCCGTAGCGATCGCTCACATTGAGCGTTCTGGCACCGTTCCACGTCACCATGTTGTAGCAAGCGTCGATCTCAGCCTTACCCGTCATTTGACAAACGTGGAGTCCCATTGAAGCAACGTCCAGCATGTTGCCAGTGCCGAGAGAATACCAGGGATCTTGGACGCAATCGTGTCCAAAACTGACATTCGTACCTTGCTGCCAGAGTTCCTTGACGCGCGTCACACCCCGACGTTTGGGATACGTATCGGTGCGACCTTGAAGCGTAATGTTGATCAGAGGGTTGGCGATGAAGTTAAGTTCGGTGCGGCGTAGAAAGCTCAGCAGCTTGAAGGCATAGGCATTGTTGTAAGACCCAAACGCTGTCGTGTGGCTGGCAGTGACGCGAGAACCCATGCCTGTATGCAGCGCACAAGCGGCAACGACTTCAAGAAAGCGAGACTGATCGTCGTCAATCTCGTCGCAGTGGATGTCGATGAGGCGATCGTACTTCTGTGCCAGCTCAAAAATGCGATGAACCGATTTCACACCGTCCTCTCGCGTTAGTTCGTAATGGGGAATGCCACCCACTGCATCAGCACCCATTTCCATTGCTTTTTCAATGAGATGGTCATTCTGTGATCCACCATAAATGCCGTCCTGTGGAAAGGCGACAACTTGTACAGTTATCCATTCTCTTACGGCTTCACGGACTTCTAAAAGTGCCTGAAGTGCAGTGAGGCTAGTTTCGCTCACATCGGCATGGCTGCGAACGAATAAAACGCCCCGCATGGCTTGCTGCTTCAGGGTTTCAATGGCACGGGATTTGACATCTTCCAGGGATAGATTTTGCTTGCGATCGCGCCAGATCTCAATCCCTTCAAATAGGGTGCCGCTCTGATTCCACCGTGGTTCGCCCACTGTCAACGCAGAATCTAGATGAATGTGTGACTCGACAAAGGGAGGGCTGATCAGTTGCTTTTGAAGATCGAGTTCAGTTTTGGCAGGTTCAGCAAGCTGCGGTGCAATGGCAACGATCGCTCCCTGCTGTATCGCAACATCTACGCCAGCGATCGTCCCGTCACTGTAAAGCAGGCGACCATTACGCAGGAGCAAGTCGTACATGATTACACCTTGATTTCATCAGCAAAGCTCGCCCAACGCACAAATTCAAACGGTCCCGCGACCGATCCCCACAGGTGTTCATCGGTTTCGGGGTCGCGCCCGCGATCGAGGCTGCTAAATTTTTCACCGTCAATTTCAAATTCACTGTCGAGGTAGGTCGTTGCGCCTTTACGCACGACAATGCAGGCTTTGCCAGGTTCTACCTGTCCCTTGAAGCTATTTCCCGTCCAATGCACCCGCACGTTGCATCCAGGCAGCTTTTCCAGGCGATCGGCTGTCAGGGTTTCCAGTCGCTTAACATCACGCGTGGCACCGTAAAATTGCGCTTCATCGCGCACTAAAAAATTCTCGATTTCGATGCGATCGTTTGTTGCCATTAGCTTCAGCACTCGCAAGCGGTAGGGAGCGTTGAGCGCGTAATCGTATGCCTGCTCTACCATCAAACTCACCCCCGACAACAGCGATACAGGTAACGGGCGCATACAAACGCGAATGTGAGCAAAGAAGGGCGGATTTTCAAATGCCTGTGCCTGGTTGCTAAAGTCTGCCGCCATCCAACGTCCCAGGGTTGCAATATCGGTAGAGTGAGTCATCGATCGTATCCGCACTAAAAGACTGACACTATCTTAAAACGGTCGCTGTCTCCTCTGCTGCATAAGAAGTTTTGAGTTTTGATTTGAAGGAGAGGTGTGAAGTGTGATCCCTTAGCTGTTTTATTTCTTACCCTTTACCTTCTGCCTTCTACCTTCTGCCTCCTGCCTTCTACCTTCTGCCTCCTGCCTTCTGCCTTCTACCTTCTGCCTTCTGCCACTCAACCCAACCCCTTCAGACGAAACAGCAAAAACTGTGTCACCTGCTCGTCACGAAAGTTGTCGTCACTAACCAGTAACAAACTGCGGCTACCATCCGGCAAACGCGGTCCGATCGCCATCCCTTCAAGGTTATCCAGTGGCACATCCAGAAAAGAGAGGTCAAGCAACAGCTTTTTGGGAATTGCTACCGTGCCGCGCAAGGTGCCTTTCAAGCTGTCGATCGATGAAATATCTGTTGCACCACCCGTTGCTAGTTGAAACAGCTTCACTCCAAAGCCTTTGTTGCCAAACGATCGCTCCAGGCTGAGAAAATGACCACCCTGATCGATCGCCAGCAAATCTGTTAACCCATGAGCGATCGCGCCGTTTGGTGGAGGATCGAGCTGATACAAATGCTCAGAAATGAGGAGCGCTCGACGAGCCTCCAGCATATAGTGCAGCAAACGATTTTTGGCTCCCTGCGTCTGCTCCATCGGGCTAATATCTTGCTTGAGAGCGGACTCAGTCGCAGCAAACAGACGGAAGGGTTCAACCGCTGTTTTCCCATAGCTGCTAGAGGCGATCGTCAGCGATTCAAACCCCAAATTATCCTGCACGCCCTGCGTTTGCTGGTCTCCCTCCGCATCAGGACTGTAGCGCTTGGGAAGTTGCAGGTTCCGTTTCCACTTCCCCGTTTTGAGGTCAAATTCGCGCACGAACGGTGGAATGCCATCCCGCGTCACGCCTTCACTGGAGATGAAAACTGTGTCCAGTGGCGACAGCGCAATGCCTTCTGGATCGATCGTGCCCTTCACATAGGGCTTGCTGTCTTCGCCCATGATTGTCGTGACGGTTTCGATCGCCACCTGTTTAATCTGGGGCGTATTAGCGTTAGCCTGATCTAGAGCCAGCTTAAGCGTATAGAACCGAGCAGGCGCAAACTCGCTGCGATCGTCCGAAAGGGCGTAAAAGCGATCGCGCTGGCGATCGTAGGTCATGCCAGACAGCCCACCGACGCGAGTCCCCTTAAAGTCTTGCTTCGGCAACTGGTAGTCGTCCAAAAAGTCCAGCTTCAGGTTGAGAAACAGCCGCTCTTCAGCGCTTACTTGCGGCAAATCGCAGCCTGTCAAGAGTGGCATGACCGCCAAAACCAGAGCTAACAAACAGGAGGTTAAACAAAATCGCCGATCGCTCACAGTCTGTCTCTCGCTTACCAAGTGGATACACCTGAATTATGCGGGATCTTGCGATCGCTGCGGGTTTTGATCCAGTTGGGTCGCTACACATTTCTGGCAAACATCTTGCTGCCAGTGTTTAAGAAGGGAGGCATGGGGCAATCGAGCAGAATGACGATTGCTCTCAGCAATTCTGTCTCTTGCACTGTGACTTTGTTATCTAGCAAGACCGTATGAGCACAGGCATCAACGATCGCTTGTTTGAGTTTTGGGGTTGCCAGATTCAGGCGATCGAGGCTGTGCTTCAGCGTTTTCATGTTGCAGGCAGGTGGCGCATCGGGTAGGGTTTCTTGCCCCGCTCCTGGTAAACGATACACGCCAGAGCGAAAGGCATAGGCGATCGCATCAGTACCCGTTTGCCCGACCTGCGCCAAGCCTGACAGCAAAATCAAACAGTCTGACCAAATTTGCCCGATCGTAGTGAACTCGGTTGCTTGAGTGCTGGTCGCGCTAGAGGGCTGCAAGCGATGGCGCAAGACAGCATACAGCACAAACTCTGGCAGTGACCAGCGACCATCCGCATTTGCCAAGCCCTGAATGCATTTAAAGAGCCGCTGATGCTGATCAGTATCGCTCTGACGCAGCACGGGTACGGTGAGATCCACCAATGGCAGCCGCGATCGCGGGTCAAGTGCATCAATGTCGGCACTCAACGTCAGCGTCTTTTCAATCACATCAGCGGGTTCAACCTGCTTTAGCCACTCTAGTTGCTGGGTTCGGACCTGAAGATTTTGGGTGTCAAGCAACAGCCCGTAGACGATCGCGATCGCGCCTTGAGGTTCTCGAATACCCAACAGAAGCGATTCGGGTAACTGTCCCAATAAAGCTTTGGCATAAGCGTAATGTTCAGGCGTAACCGTGCCAATCTGTGACACGATCTGAGCAGGGTTTGCCTGAATATGGGGCGATCGAGTAACTGGTGACCCACCTGCAAACCCCATCGTCAGCGATTCTTCCCCTACGGCTGGGCTGCTTGAGGACATCGGCGCTTGCCCTGCATACTGCCGTTTTGATGCGTTCAGCCGACGAATGCGCTGCCCCAACGGTGGATGAGTCGCAAACAGTTCTTCCAGAAAATTGAAGCGTAGGGCGCTGCCAAAGAACAGGTGACTGTTGCTCTCGGCTGATGGCGCATGCACGAGCGAACTGTAGTGATGATTGGCGATTTTGTCCAATGCACCTGCAATCCCAGCGGGGTTGCGCGTAAACTGCACCGCAGAGGCATCGGCTAAAAACTCACGCTGACGCGAAATCGCGCTTTTGATTAGCCGTCCGCACAGCAAGCCAAAGCTACCAATCACTACCAGAGCGATACCGAACGCTAACACTGCATTCCCTTCCTTGCCGCGCGGTCGCCAATCGATCACCACTCGCCCTGTAATGTAAAGCAGCAGCAGCCCGTGCAAAATGCCGATCAGACGGATATTGAGCCGCATATCGCCATTCAAAATGTGGCTGAATTCATGCCCAATCACGCCTTGCAGTTCGTCACGTGACAACTGTTCCAACGTGCCACGAGTCACACCAATGACTGCATCATTCGGCGTAAAGCCAGCCGCAAAGGCATTGATGCCCTGTTCATTATCCATCACATACACAGCAGGCACTGAAATGCCAGCGGCGATCGCCATTTCCTCTACGACATTCAACAACTGCCGTTCTTCGGGATGCGCCATTTCCGACAGCAGCAACCGTCCGCCCATTTCCTGAGCAATGATACTGCCCCCCGCTTTCAAGGTCTGAATTTTGTACAGGCTACCCAAACCCACCAGTACTACTGTGCCCGTACCAATGGTGAAAAACAGCGAGGGTTGCCACCAGCTAAAGGCTGCTTTCTGAGTGACAGGCGGACACGGCACCAGCACAGGACTGGAACTAACGGCAACACGATTGGAATCACGCGGTTTGAAGCGTTGCGCCGGATCGCTCATGTTGGGGGTAACACCAGGCTCAGAGGCGGCAGGACGCGGTTGGGTGCAGTTGATTGCATTGCGGGACGATCGCGGTTTCGACCCCTTAAGCGAACCTGACAGCGTGACGACTGCCGCCAAATAGACTGTGCCAGTAATAAACAGCAACGAAAGGGCAAAGAGAAAAATCAGCTTCCGAGTATTCTTTCGCGCTTGATCTTGATGCTCAAAAAAATTCATGCTGCTCCGTCAGGAGGATTGTGACAGGTGCAGCCCGCGCATCCTCCAAAAGTGAATGGTTTAAATGGTGAAGATAGGAATAGCTATCAGCTATCAGCCATCAGCTATCCGCTTTTTGCTGACCGCTGATGGCTGATTTTTAACTAAACGAAACTCGCGGCGCTGCTTTGACTTCTGGTGCTGCTTCTTCTAACAGTTCTGCCTGTGTGAAATTAAAGCCATTCGCCACTAAATTGCTAGGGAACACTTCGCGCTTTGTGTTGTACAGCGTCACCGCATCGTTGAATGCCTGACGAGCAAAGGCGACTTTGTTTTCCGTGGAAGACAGTTCTTCCATCACCCGCGTCATTGTCTGGTCTGCCTTCAGGTCAGGATAAGCCTCTGAAATCACCATGAGTCGTCCTAATGCTCCCGTCAGCGCTCCTTCAGCATCACCTAGCTGCTGCATGGCGGTTGGATCACCAGGGTTTCTAGCAGCGCGACTGTTGGCTGACAGTGCCGCATTCCGGGCAGCAATGACGGCTTCCAGCGTTTCCCGCTCGTGCTTCATGTAACCTTTCGCGGTTTCCACCAAATTTGGAATCAAATCATAGCGTCGCTGTAGCTGCACATCAATTTGGCTGTAGGCATTTTTGTAGCGGTTGCGAAGGGTCACAAGACCGTTGTAACCATCCATCAAAATGAAGCCAACGATCAGAATGAGTACAACCAGAAAAATCAAAATCCCCATAATGTCTCAGTCCTAGAGTCGAGAGGTGGTGGAGGTACGAATGCGACGTTGAACGATCGGTCACCGTCAAGGTTCAATACAAAAGCTTGAAGACAGATACCGCAAAAATGCGATCGCTACGTCGTCACTTCATCGCTATAAATAGGAAATTTGCCTCCAGTTGGAGTATGCCCATTTCACCTGCTTGGTTAAACAATTCCCGCTTGTCGTCTAATCAGGCGGACTGTATGCGATCGGCATCAGCTTTCTGGGCACTCTAGAGCTTAAAATCCTCAAAAAACCTGTCATCCAGTGAGCTTAAATTCTCAGAGAATGGACGGAAACTCGACTCCTTCAGTGCGTTCTGGGTCGAAACTGTGTGATTTCACACTTCATCCGAATGGCAGGCTAGGGGCATATCTCACTCCTCAGCCGGAGAGTCAGGATGACTGATGTGAAAGCCAGTATTTTGGTGGTGGACGATCACCCGGATAACCTCCGCACACTCTCTGCTGTGCTCAACCAGCATGGCTATCGGGTCAGAAAGGCAATCAGTGGGACAGTGGCGCTGGAAACGGTGCAGTCGCAGCCGCCCGACCTGATTTTGCTGGATATCCGGATGCCAGAGGTCGATGGGTATGATGTCTGTGGCGCTTTGAAAGCGTGTCAACAAACCTGTGACATTCCGATTATTTTTCTGAGTGCTTTGGATGACTCAGCCAGTAAGGTCAAAGCCTTTGAGTTAGGTGGCGCGGATTACATCACCAAGCCCTTTCAAGGTGAAGAAGTGTTGGCGCGGGTGAGAAATCAACTGACGATACAGCGGCAACAGCAACAGCTTGTCGCCCAAAACCAGCAGCTTCGCCAGGAAATTCACGATCGCCAACAGGCACAGGCTGCAACTGAACTACTGCTCAGCACCATTCAAGCCGTGAGTGAAGCCGCAGATTTAAACACAGCGCTGAAAGCAACTCTAGACAATATTCGAGCGGCGATCGACTGGGACTACTGCGAAGCCTGGACGATCGATGAGGCAGGTAAAGCGTTACGCCTCGCTCAAGTCTGCTATGACCAGAGTGATCTGCCGATGCAGCAGTTTGATCAGGCAAGCAATGCCTATACCTTTAGTCATGGCGTTGGGCTACCGGGTCAGATTTGGGCATCGCAACAACCCCAATGGCTGGCAGATTTGTCACAAATCCCCGTTACCCTCTTTCCCCGCACTCAGTTGACAGAGGCAGTTGGATTCAAAACAGGGTTTGGTGTACCGATCGCGTCAGACAACCAAGTTTTAGCGATTCTGCTGTTCTTCGATCGCACGTTCCAATTGCCCGACCTCCAGCTTCTTAAACTGGTGAACGGCATCGCGCTGCATCTGGGTACATCCATTCAGCGGAAGCAGGCTGAGGCGGATTTAAAGCAGGCAAATCGCAAGCTGCATCACCTCGCTACGATCGATGGATTGACGCAAATTCCTAATCGACGCTGTTTTGATGCGTACCTCAAGGCAGAATGGGGGCGATCGCAGCGAGAAAAGGCTCCATTGTCTCTGCTCCTATGTGACATTGACTACTTTAAGCGTTATAACGATCGCTACGGGCATCAAGCCGGAGACCACTGTTTACAGCAAGTGGTGCAGGCGCTGAAAGACAGTATTAAACGACCAGCAGATTTAGCCGCGCGGTATGGTGGCGAAGAGTTTGCGATCATCCTCCCCAATACGCCTGCAAAAGGAGCAGTGCACGTGGCTAAACGGATTCGGCGCAATCTTGCCCGGTTGCAAATTCTCCATGAAAACTCCTCCGTGAATCATTGGGTAACATTGAGTGTAGGGATTGCCTGCTGGACTCCTGATCAAGATTTTTCGCCTGAAGACGTGATTGCTGCCGCTGACCGGGCACTCTATGCTGCGAAGTCCGCTGGGCGTAATACTTATCACCTATCGCCCCAATCAGACAACCGCTTACCTGTTTCATAGCCCTCTCTGCGCCCTCCCAGCCAGTCTTGTCCCCAGATGCAATCATGGTGAAGATTTTAATTGTCGAAGATGACCCTGCGCTTAGGGCAATTTTTTCAGCCGCGCTCACCGACCAGCGCTACATCGTTAATGTGGTAGCAGATGGGCAGCAGGGATTAGACCTGGCAACCTCTGTAGACTATGACCTGATTCTGCTGGATTGGATGCTACCGAAGCTGGATGGCATTGGCTTTTGTCGTCAGTTTCGCCAACAGGGGCATCAAACGCCCATTCTGTTGATGACGGCTCAAAGCAGCGCGATCGATGTTGTAACCGGGCTGGATGCAGGAGCCGACGACTACCTCATCAAACCCTGTCAAATGCCAGAATTGCTGGCACGAGTGCGGGCACTGTTGCGTCGGGGTGAGGCAGTTAGCCCGACGTTGCTAACCTGGGAAGGGCTTTGCTTGAACCCGATCGCCGCCAATGTCACCTATAACGGTCAGCTACTCACCTTAACCGCCAAAGAATATGGGCTGCTGGAATTGTTTCTGCGCCATCCCCAGCGCATCTTTAGCCGCACGACTATTCTCGATCGCCTGTGGGAATTTGACGCGTCACCGAATGAAAGTGCTGTTACCAATCACATCAAAGACCTGCGGCAGAAACTCAAGACCGCTGGCATGGCGATCGATCCGATCGAAACAGTCTATGGGTTGGGTTATCGCTTGAAGCCAGCACCCGCACCGACAGAAGGAGTGCAGGGGTTGGTTGTCAGCGGTTCTGACGAGAGCCTCAGTCAAGACCAGTCTCATCACAGCAACGGCGCAGAGGACGAAAGACGGAAGAGAGCTGTTGCCAGCAGCAAGGTGTTGGAACGGTTCAGAGCGACCTTTGCAGAGAGAGTAGCGGTCATTGAGCAGGCAAGCACAGCCCTCAGCGCTAGTCATTTACAGCTCAGTTTAAAGCAGGAAGCGAGACAGGCAGCGCATAAGCTGGCAGGTGCTTTAGGGTCGTTTGGGTATCCGCAAGGATCGGTATTGGGACGGGCGATCGAGCAATTGCTGACCCATGAAACGCTAGGACAAGAACAGATTGAGCCATTAGCTCAACTGGTTTTGGCGTTACGGCAAGAACTGGCAAAACCGTCTGCGTTAACAGAGATTGCCAATCAGGAGAGCGCAAACAAGCAGGATACTTCTGAAGCCAGAGTGTTAGTGGTAGATGATGACCCCACTATTTTGGCGGCGTTAAATTATCTGCTGACTCCTTGGGGCATTGAGGTGACAGGGTTAAATGCCCCTGAACACGTTCGGGAAGTCTTGGCGGCAACAAAGCCCGACTTGCTGATCTTAGATGTGTCGATGTCCGGCTCCAGTGGGGTAGATCTTTGCCAGATCGTGCGGCAGGATGAACGCTGGGGCAATTTGCCTATTTTAGTCGTCACGACGGATACGGATACAGCATCGATTCAGCAGGTGTTTGCGGCGGGAGCGGATGATTTTATTGGCAAACCGATCGTGGGTCCAGAACTGGTGACACGGGTCATTAGCCGTCTGGAGCGGGTACGGGCAAAGCAGCGATCGACCAACTCTGACCAGCTGCAACGGTTCCGCGATCGCGCCGAAAGTGCCTCGTTAGAAGTCACCGCCAGTCAGTTGCTGGATACCAGCGCGAATCTTTTATTGGTAGACGATCAGCTTGATAACCTGCGAACGCTATCCGCCATTTTGAAGGGACGGGGCTACCGCGTTCGCAAGGCAACGAGCGGTGAAACGGCGCTGGAAACCATCCGCTCTCAACCGCCCGACCTGATTTTGCTCGATATCAGAATGCCCGATCGGGATGGTTACGACATCTGTGCAACGTTGAAAGCGGACGAAAACACCCGTGACATTCCGATCATTTTTTTGAGCGCTCTGGATGATACTGCCGATAAGATCAAAGCGTTTGCGGTCGGTGGAGCCGATTACATGACCAAGCCCTTTCAGGCGGAAGAGGTCTTAACCCGCATTAAGCATCAATTGGTGATTCGGCAGCAGCAACGCCAGCTTGTGCAGCAAAATCATCAGCTTCAGCGCGAAATGCAGGAACGCCAGCGATCGAAGGCTGCTCTGTACCGCACCCAGGATGTGTTGCAGGAAAGTGAAGATCGGTTTCGCAGCGCGTTTGATCACGCCTCGATTGGCATGGGGCTGATGGGGCTAGACGATCGCTGGTTGAAGGTAAACGCCGTATTGTGCCAGATATCGGGCTACTCGGAGCCGGAACTACTCACGTCAACCGTGTCGCATCACCTTCCGGTTGCCGAACGAGAAACGCTTGCCACCTGCCTGCGATCGCTGCTCGACCCTACAGCGCAGAGTTGCCAGATCGAATTACAGGTCTTCCGCAAATCGAAGCAACTGATTTGTGTGTTGATGGGCATCTCGCTCGTTCAAAATGCTCAACATCAACCGCTTTACTATGTCGTTCAATGGCAAGACATCACCGCACGCAAGGCGATCGAGCAAATGAAAGATGAATTTGTCGCCATGGTGAGTCACGAACTGCGAACACCGCTGACAGCCATTCAGGGAGCCGTGGGTTTGCTGGCATCAGGCAGTTTGAACCAGAACCCAGAACGGGCAAAACAAATGCTAGATATTGCGGCATCGGAAAGTGCCCGTCTTGCCCGCCTCGTGACCGATGTGCTGGATCTAGAGCGGCTCAACGCTGGCGATGTGACATTGATGCAAGAACGCTGTAACGTCGCTGACCTGCTGCAACGATCGGTCAACAGTATGCAGCCGATCGCCGACCAACACGCCATTACCCTCTCCCTCTCACCGCTCTCTCAAGATGTTTGTGCCTCTCCAGATGCGATCGTGCAAGTGCTCACCAACCTGATCGGCAATGCCATCAAGTTCTCTCCTGGAGGCAGCACGATCGCGATCGCCGCCACACTAATCACTCTCCCACACACCCCACACCCCACACCCCACACCCCACACCCCCACATCCTCTTTTCCGTTCAAGATCACGGCTGTGGCATTCCACCCGAACATCTCGATTCCATCTTTGGGCGCTTTCAACAGGTCAACGTTGCCGATTCTCGCTCAAAGGGAGGCACCGGACTGGGGTTAGCGATCTGCCGCAGCATTGTGCAGCAACACGGTGGGCATATTTGGGCAGAGAGTACGTTGGGCAAAGGTAGTACGTTCTCTTTCACGTTGCCTGTGACTGCTAACGCTTAACCATAGAAATTCCATACTTTCTCGCTCTAGGCTGAGAAACAAAACGAGAAGAGTCAGCACTCGGTATAAAGTATGACGTTTCTTCCTCGGTTAAGTGATCGCCCGTGCGTGACCAAAACCTCGGAGGTTTAAGCCATTACCCTGGTCACGATGCTTGATTCTGAATGAAAACTTCCGAGGTTTGCGGAAGTTCGATCGCGATCGTCTGTCTGCCTGAACGTCATGCCTACGTCGAAGCAAAATTTTGCTGCCAAACGCATTTTACTCATTGATCACGAAGTCAACGTGCGAGCCGTTGTCCAAACCTGCTTGAGTGTGCTGGGCGGATGGGAAGTCTTGATTGCCGAATCGAATCAGGCAGGGCTGAGTCAAGCCATTTTGCAGCAGCCCGATTTAGCCATTTTGCAGCAGCCCGATTTAATTATTTTGGATCCTTCAGTGTCTGAACAGATCAACGGGTTAGCGCTGCTTGAGCATTTGAAAGCACACCCTGCCACGCGCTTAATTCCGGTTATCTTACTGTCAGCCGAGGTACGTTGGCTCAATGCACAGCAGCTTCAGCAGCTTGGAGTTGTAGGGGCGATCGCCAAACCCTTCCATGCCCCAACCTTACCCGCCCAAATTGCGGCTCTAGTCGGCTGGGTTTAATTGCCTTGAGACAAAATCTCGGCGGTTTGAGTCAGTTCGCTATTTGTATCAAGTCGCAACAATTGCTGTATTGCGATCGTATTACATGTTAGCCGTAGAAAATCCATATTTTTCCTCTTTACGCTCAAGTTACTGGGAGAGTGGGGAAATATGATGATGGCGAAGCCAGCCGTTTCTTACCCATTGTGTGGTTCGCCCAACCAATCCAGTCTTCTCACCATCACTGCTGAATCATCCAGGTCTAGTAGCGATGTTTCCCTCTGTCCCACCCCTTTGGTGAGAAGTGCCGTTCCATGCTCTGCCCTTAGCACGGTCAGAGAGACAAAATTCCAGACGATACACTTGATTCAATGTTGCTTCTGAGCGGTATGCAAGAGATCTTTTCCAACCTGCTGAATACAGAATCATTTATTCCTCATGGTCACTGTTATCTCTGGAAGCCAGGTTTGGTGTGGCTACACTTGCTGTCTGACGCGTTGATTGCGATCGCCTATTACTCGATTCCCATTACCCTGGTTTACTTTGTCCGCAAGCGGCAGGATCTGCCCTTCAACTGGATCTTTCTCCTGTTTGGAGCCTTTATTGTCGCCTGTGGCACCACCCACATCATGGATGTTTGGACGCTGTGGCATCCCACCTACTGGCTGTCTGGCGCGCTTAAAGCCATCACGATGTTGATTTCGGTCAGCACCGCCATTTTGCTGGTGCCCTTAACCCCCAAAGCGTTGGCATTGCCCAGCCCCGCCCAGTTAGAAATTGCGAACCAGGAACTGGCGCATGAAGTGAATCAGCGTCAGCATGCAGAGGAGGCACTCCGCCAGGTCAATGAGCAACTTGAAAGCCGGGTGGAGGAGCGCACTGCCGAATTGCTTCGCAGCGAAACCCAGCTCAGGCAGGCAAACGAAAGTCTGGAAAGTCGCGTTGCCGATCGCACGGTTGAACTCCAGCAGACCAACGATCGTTTGCAACAGGAGCTTTTTAAGCGAGAGCAAGCCGAGCGGCAACTCCAACAAACCTTAACGTTGCAAAACGCCATTCTCAACAGTGCCAACTACAGCATCATCTCGACCACGGTAGATGGCACCATCACCAGTTTTAATGCGGGTGCTGAAAAAATGCTGGGTTACACTGCCGCAGAGCTTGTGGGCAAAGTTTCTCCAGCGATTCTTCACGATCCGCAAGAGGTGGTAGCGCAGGCTCAGCTTCTTTCCCAAGCATTAGGCGTTGAAATGGCACCGGGCTTTGAAGTGTTTGTGGCGAAAGCAAAGCGGGGAGAGGTAGAAGAATGCGAGTGGACGTACCAACGCAAGGACGGCTCTCGGTTTCCGGTGCTGCTGTCAGTGACCGCCCTGCGCGATCGCGACGACAATGTGACGGGGTTTGTTGGCATTGGCAGCGATATCACTGCACGTAAACAGGCTGAAGCTTCACTGGCACATCTCGCCGCCATTGTGAAATACTCTGGCGATGCCATCATCAGCAAAACCTTAGACGGCATCATTCTAAGCTGGAACGAGACCGCCGAAAAAATCTTTGGCTATGGGGCTGAAGAAATCGTTGGACAGTCCATCACCCGGCTCATTCCATCCACTTTGCTCTATGAAGAACAGCAAATTCTGGAAACGATTCGACGCGGAGAAACGATTCAACAATATGAAACGACACGTCTCCGCAAAGATGGGCAGACGATTCATGTCTCTGTCACCGTATCGCCCTTAAAAGACTCAGCAGGCAACATTATTGGCGCTTCGGCAACAAAACGCGACATCAGCGATCGCAAACAGGCTGAAAATGAACGTAAACGGGTTGAGATCGCACTACGCAATAGCGAAGAACAGTTCCGCCATGCCTTTGAAGATGCCTCGATCGGGATGGCGATCGTCTCTTTGGATGGGCACTGGCTGAAGGCAAATTCCGCCCTGTGTCGGATTATTGACTACACCGTAGATGAATTACTCCCACTAACCTTTCAGGACATCACCCACCCCGATGATTTAGAAGCAGACCTCGATTATGTCAATCAGCTTCTTGCAGGAGACATTCCAACCTATCAACTGGAGAAACGCTATTTCCACAAACAGAGACATATTGTTTGGGTGTTGCTAAATGCTTCTCTCGTGCGAGACGAGCAGGGCAATCCCCTCCACTTTATTGCCCAAATTCAAGACATCACCACGCGCAAACAGATTGAAGCTGCCTTGCAAGAAAATGAAGCTCGCTATCGAGCGATCGTTGAAGATCAAACTGAACTGATCTGTCGCTTTCTGCCAGACTCTACCATTCTTTTTGCCAACGATGCCTACTGTCGTTATTTTGGGCTGCACCTGGACGAGGTGATTGGCAAGAGCTATCAGCCCGTAATCTTTGCAGACGACCAGGAAAAAGTCGTACAACTGGTTAGTTCCATGAACCGAGATCACCCCACGGTTATGATTGAAAACCGCGTGATCTTGAATGGACAACTGCGCTGGACACAATGGAGTAACCGCATGATCTTTAATGAACACGGAGACTTCATCGAATATCAGGCTGTCGGGCGGGATGTTACAGAGTTGAAACGGGTGGAATTAGAGCGGCAAGCGGTGAGCGATCGCCTGAATTTTCTGCTCAATTACAGCCCCGTTGTCATCTTTAGCAGCAAGCCCGATGGCGACTATGGCGCAACATTTATCAGCGAAAACATCCAAGACGTTTTGGGCTACGATGCCAGCGCGTTTTTAGCAGATTCTCATTTTTGGGCGAATCACTTGCACCCGGATGATGTTGAGCGAGTGTTTGATGGATTAGCGAATCTGTTTGTTGATGATTTTTACACGCATGAATATCGTCTTCGCCGATCCGATGGCATTTACTGCTGGTTACTGGCGCAGCTCAGATTGATTCGTGATCAGGCGGGTAGACCGTTGGAAATTTTGGGCTATTTGGTTGACATTAGCGATCGCAAGCAGATTGAGGCACAACTCCAAAAAAGTGAAGCCAACCTGCTGGAGGCTCAACGGGTCGCACACGTCGGCAGTTGGGAATTAGACTTCACGACCCAACAACTCATCTGGTCGGAAGAATTGTTGCGCATGTTTGGCTTTGAGTCAGCCGCTCCGAAACCAGGCTACGCTGAACATCTCAACTATATCCATCCGGACGATCGAGACCTGCTCCAAACCTGCATTATGCAAGCCACTGAACGCGGCACTCCCTATGCCGTCGATCTGCGGTTTTTTCGATCCAACGGCACGATGGGCTACATGGAAGCGAAAGGAAGAGCCGTGCAAAATGAACACGGGCAGGTTGTGCGACTGTTTGGCACGGCATTAGATATTAGCGATCGCAAACGCATTGAAGCAGAACGCCAGCAGGTAGAAGCCGCGCTGCGAGAAAGCGAATCCCGCTTCCAGGCATTTATGGATCACAGCCCTGCGGCTGCCTGGATTACCGATGCTAATGGCACCATGCTTTACGCCAGCGAGACTTACTGCCGCACGTTCCAGGTTCCCACCACTAATTTAATTGGTCGATCGGTGTTTGACCTGTTTCCCCTTGAGATTGCCCAACAATTTCTCGCCAATATTCAAGCCGTTGCCCAGTCGCAGCAGGTGATTGAAACGGTTGAAATTGCGCCCCGGGCAGACGGCACAGCGGGCGATTTCCTGGTCTACAAATTTTCTGTGCCAGATGGTTTGGAACGCGTGTTGGTGGGAGGCGTGGCGATCGATATTACCCTCCAACATCGCGCCGAAATCGCACTGCAAAAAAGTGAAGAACGCTTGCAACTGGCGCTAGAAGCCTCCGGTGATGGACTGTGGGATTGGAATATCGCCACAGGTGAGGTCTATTACAGTCCTCAATTCATGACCATGCTGGGCTACGACGCTGACGAACTGCCGCGGAATTTGGAAACCTGGAAGTATTTAACCCATCCAGATGATCAAGCCTGGGTACTGGATATCCTCAACGCTCACATGCAAGACAACTCAGTGCCCTATTCCTTCGACTACCGCGTTCGCGTCAAAGTCGGAGGCTGGAAATGGATTGCTAACTACGGCAAAGTAGTGGCTTATGACGCTCAGGGAAAGCCTTTACGGATGATTGGCACCCACAAAGATATTAGCCATCGCAAACGCACCGAAACAGCCCTGCGAGAAAGCGTCGATCGGGAACGGGCGATCGCCGAAGTGATTCAACACATGCGCCAAACGCTGGATCTGGAAACCATTTTTGGTGCCACCACCGAGGAACTCCGGCGGGTATTGAAGTGCGATCGGGTATTGGTTTACCGTTTCAACCCAGATTGGAGCGGGGCTGTCGTTGCCGAGTCGGTGGGAAGTGGCTGGATTTCAGTGATCGAAACGCTAACAGATAACGATAGCCCCTTAAACTCACAGGCATTAGAGCGCGATCGCTGCATCATCAAAGCATGGGATAGCCAGGAAGCCAAATCAAACGATACCTACATTCAGGACACTCAAGGCAGCATTTACCGTCAGGGCACCAAACACAGCAGAGTTACCGATATTTATCAGGCAAACTTTGACCCCTGCTATATCAATTTCCTGGAAACCTTTCAAGCGCGGGCATACCTGACCGTCCCCATCTTCAGCAATCAAAAACTCTGGGGATTGCTTGCCAGCTACCAAAATTCCAGTCCACGCGCATGGCACGAGAGTGAAATTCAGATTTCGGGTCAAATCAGCACACAGCTAGGCATTGCCATTCAGCAGGCAGAATTGTTTGCTCAGATTCAGCAGCAATCCAACGAACTGCAACGGGCAAAAGAAGCCGCAGAAGTCGCCAACCGCGCTAAAAGCATTTTTCTGGCAAACATGAGCCACGAATTGCGAACGCCGCTGAATGTGATTTTGGGCTTCACCCAAGTGATGAACCACGATGCCTCATTGCCTCCCGAACAGCAGGAGCACGTCAAAATTATTCATCGCAGCGGTGAACATTTATTGACTCTGATCAACGATGTATTGGATCTATCCAAAATTGAAGCCGATCGCATCACGTTTGATCAAAGCAATTTTGATGTCATTGCTCTGCTGCGATCGCTCTGGGAAATGCTCCGGCTCAAAGCTGAAACCAAAGGCTTACAGCTCAACCTTGACATTGCAGACGATGTACCCCAATACATCACCACCGACCCCAACAAACTTCGTCAGGTACTCATCAATCTGCTCAGCAATGCCATTAAGTTTACCGAAACGGGTAGTGTCACCCTGCGCGTCAGCGTGGGAGCGTGGGAGCGTGAAAGAGACACTGCCTCTCCCCATCCCCCCATCCCACCCCACCCCACACCCCACACCCTCCTCTTCGCAGTCGAAGACACTGGCATCGGAATCACGGCTGCTGACCTTGAAACCATCTTTGATGCCTTTATGCAGGCTCAAGCGGGAAAAGTATTGACCGATGGCACAGGTTTAGGACTGACCATTAGCCGTCGTTTTGTGCAGTTAATGGGGGGAGACCTGACAGGCAGCAGCACTCTGGGGCAGGGCAGTACGTTTCGGTTTAGCATCCCCATTCAAATTGTCAACGCCGCAGAAGTGCCGTTGCCCAAAACGCAGCAGCGCATTCTTGGCTTAGTTCCCGGTCAACCGCTGTATCGCATTTTGGTGGTTGATGATCAGCCCGAAAATCGTCAACTACTGGTGAAATTCCTGACGCAGTTAGGGTTAGAAGTGCGACAAGCCTGCGACGGCGAGGAGGCGATCGCCTTGACTGCTCAGTGGCATCCCCATTTGGTGTGGATGGATATTCGGATGCCCAAAGTCGATGGCTATGAAGCGACTCAGACAATTCGTGCCACGCCGGAAGGACAGGAGATTGCCATCATTGCGTTAACGGCTCAGGCATCTCGCAGCGCTCGTACGCTTGCTCTCTCCGCAGGCTGCAACGACTACCTCAGCAAACCCTTTAAAGAAAACGAATTGTTCACCAAAATGGCGGAGCATCTGGGGTTGAGATACGTGTACGAAGACCAGCAGGAAAGGGGCGCAGACCAGCCTCTAGCCCTGACTCCTGATGCTTTGAACGTGATGCCATCGGATTGGCTTGCCGCTCTCCAGCAGGCTGCTCAACATTGTGATGACGAAGAAGTTTCTCACTTGATTGAGCAAATTCCCCAGGATTATTCCACCCTGTCAGCCGGACTCGATCGTTTAGCTCACGACTTTCAATTCAAACAAATTGTTCAGCTCATTCAAGCAAGTTCTAACAACATCAGTGAATGAGTTCCAAGCACAGGTACCCATCATGTTAATCACTGCAACGGCTATACCCTCTACACAAGCGATCGCTATGGCTACTACACGAGCGAATGTTCTCATTGTTGATGACCAACCCGATAATCTCCGCACGCTCTCTGCCATGCTCACGCAGCGGGGATACAAAGTCCGTAAAGCGATCAGCGGAGAGGTTGCCCTGGAAACGGCTCGCCTTGACCCACCCAGCCTGATCTTGCTAGACATCAACATGCCACACATGAATGGATATGAGGTGTGTTCCGTGTTGAAGCAAGCAACGGAAACCAGTGATATTCCAGTCATCTTTTTGAGCGCATTAGATGATGTCGTTGATAAGGTGAAAGCTTTCACTGCTGGTGGAGCCGACTATATTACAAAACCTTTTCAGGCAGAAGAAGTTTTAGTGCGGGTGCAGCACCAACTCACTATTCAATGCCAGCAACATCAGTTACAGCAAGAAATTCAAGAGCGCCGCTATGCAGAAGAATTGCTGCGGCTCCAGCTTCAGCGAGAAAAATTGCTGGCTGATGTGACAAATTACATTCGTGAAACTGTAGACCTGGAGGAAATTTTAGCGAAAACGGTTGCCGAGATCCGCGCCCTGCTGCATGTCGATCGCGTGCTCGTTTGCCAGCTTACTGCCGATGACACGCTCAAGGTCATTGCTGAATCGGTTCCATCACCAAACCTTTCGTTACTTGGACAAACACTGCAAAATCCTTGTGTGCAGACTGATTGGCGTGCATTCATGCCACACAATACCGTTAGCCTGATTGAAGATATTCACAGCGCCCCGGCATCAAGCGACGGTGCTGCTTTGTGCACACTCCTCCACGTTCAAGCCAATGCGGTGCTTTCCATTCAGCAGGCGGATGAGGTGTGGGGCTTTTTAATGGCGCATAATTGCACAGAGTCTCGCCTCTGGGAAACGTGGGAAACAGAGATGCTGCAACGTCTGACGGTGCAACTGGCGATCGCCATTCGTCAAGCCAATCTCTATCAAGCAGCTCAGGTGCAAATTGAGGATCTCCGCCGACTCAATCAAATCAGGGATGACTTACTGGATGCCATTTTCCACGAGTTGCGGACCCCGATCGCCAACATCAAACTGGCAACGCGCCTACTCACAATAGCAACCCATCGAACGCCTAACCTGGAAGAAACACTTGCTCAACCAGGAGACAAAGACAAAATTACGCGCTATCTCAACATTTTGCAGGACGAGTGTGAACGCGAGCTGCACTTAATTCAAGATTTGCTTGATTTACACCATTTAGAAGTCGGGGCGCAACCCTTAGAACTCGTGCCGATCGATTTAAACCATTGGATTCCTTGCATCACCGAACCGTTTGAGTTGCGGATGCAAAACCAGCAGCAGACGTTTTCTTTGGAGCTAGATCCCACCTTACCCTTAATTCATACAGACTCTTTCTACCTGAGTCGCATCCTGACCGAATTAGTGAATAACGCCTGTAAATATACGCCCGCAGGCGCAACCATTGCCATCGCTGCCTGCATCGAAGCTGACTCATTGAAGCTGAGTGTCACCAATACAGGCGTAGAAATTTCTACAGAGGAATGTGCGTTGATCTTTGACCGTTTCTACCGCATCCGCAACTGCGATGTCTGGCAAAGTGGCGGTACAGGGCTGGGGTTATCCTTAGTGCAACGGCTTGTAGAGTATCTCAATGGGTCGATTCAAGTGATGAGTGCGAATCAACAAACGTGTTTTACCGTCAAGCTACCACTGGCATTGGGCTAAGGGCTTGTAGAGTCATTAGTTGTTGGTTGTTAGTTGTTAGATCGATCGATTGGTCTAGCTGACTAAAAACTAAAAACTACTAAGTTCTGGAAAGACATTAGACTCTGTGAATGGATCAACACTCATTTAACCAATCGCTTTAGCAATGAACAGTATAGAGTTTGTTACGTCTCAACCCATCGACCTGACCAATTGCGATCGTGAACCCATTCACATTCCCGGTCAGATTCAACCGCATGGCGTGTTGTTGGCGTTACAAGTCCCCCAACTGACGATTTTACAAGTGAGTCAAAATACGGGCTTCTGGCTCGGTCTTGCTCCAGACGCATTGCTAGGACAGCCGCTCAGCACTCTCTTTTCTGACGCTCAAGTGGAGCAAATTTCAACCTATTTAGATCATGACAATTTAAGTGTCTTCAATCCTTTTGAACTGACGCTTCAGCTTCATGGAATTGATCCAGATTGCCCTCACCCTAGCCCTCTCCCACAGGCGAGGGAACAACGCTCAATTCACTCCCCTCGCCCACGGGGAGAGGGGTTGGGGGTGAGGGCATCCACGTTTAAAGGCATTCTGCATCGCGCTCAGGGCATTGTGGTGCTTGAACTAGAGCCGTGTCACTTAACCGAAAACCATAGCCTTTTAGGGTTTTACCCGCTCCTACAACAGGCAATTGCTAACCTGCGCGATACCACCGATCTTACAGCTCTGGGTGCCATCATCGTGCAAGAAGTGCAGCGCATGACCGGGTGCGATCGTGTCATGGTTTACCGCTTTGAGGCAGATAACAGCGGCGTTGTCGTGGCAGAGGCAAAACAAGACGCTTTAGAAAGTTTTTTGGGACTGCACTATCCCGCTTCAGATATTCCCGTGCAAGCCAGAAAGCTCTACCACGAAAAATGGTTACGGTTGATTCCCGATGTTCACTATCAGCCCGCTCCGTTAGTGCCCACCCTAAATCCCTTAACCCATCAACCCCTCGACCTCAGTGCGGCTGTGCTGCGAAGCGTTTCACCTCTCCATGTGGAATACCTGCGGAACATGGGGGTTGCCGCCTCCATGTCTATTTCCCTGATTACCGAAAAACGCCTCTGGGGGTTAATTGCCTGTCACCATTACACCCCCTTGTATATGGCTTACGAAACCCGCCAAGCCTGCGAATTTTTAGGACAAATCGCTTCGGTTGAGCTAGTTCACCAGCAAGATCGCGCCGCCAGCCGCTACCGGGAACAGGTTAAATCGATTCAAGACCAATTCCATCAAGCCTTTACAGAAGAACCTGGCTTCATAGAACAGGTGTTGCGCCGTAATCAGTCCGCGCTGCTCAATTTGGTAGAGGCTCAAGGGGCTGCCATGATACTGAACAATCAACTGACTCTGGTTGGGCAAACGCCGTCTGAGACAGACACCCACAACCTGATGCTATGGTTGCTCAGCCAGCATCAACAAGATGTTTTTCACACCGATTCTCTAGCCCAACTTTATGCCGATGCCAAACAGTTTAAAGACTGTGCCAGCGGCATTCTGGCAATTTCCATCTTTTTGAATCAAACGTCCTATCACATCCTCTGGTTTAGACCCGAACAAACGCAAACGGTTCACTGGGCAGGAAATCCCAATAAGCCCGTTTTAGTCACAACCGATGGTGAAAGGCGGCTGTCACCTCGACAATCATTTGACCTGTGGCAAGAAACTGTTCAGGAAAAATCGTTTCCCTGGCAACTGCTAGAGCTAGAAGCCGCTCAGGAAATGCGAAACACCTTGATGCTGGCAGCGCTGGAGTTTTCTCAGGTGGCATTAGAGCAGGCGGCAGAACGCGCCGCGATCGCCAGCCGTGCCAAAAGCCAATTTCTTGCCAAGATGAGCCACGAGCTACGCACCCCCCTGAATGCCATCTTGGGGTTCACCCAAATCATGAGCCGCGATCGCACCCTTCCTCTCGAATACTTAGAGCATCTCGGTATCATCAGTCGCAGCGGTGAACATTTGTTGACACTAATTAATGATGTCCTGGAAATGTCCAAAATCGAGGCTGGTCAGCTCACCCACAATCAAACGTGCTTTGATTTGCACCGTCTCATCTACGCCATTAAAGAACTCTTTTGGCTCAAAGCCGCCGACAAAGGACTCGCGCTCACCGTCGAGCAAACTCCAGACGTGCCGCAATATGTGTGTGGCGATGAAGGCAAACTCCGCCAAATCCTCATTAACTTAGTCGCCAATGCCATTAAATTTACCGAAGGCGGAACTGTGACATTGCGGGTCAGGAAGCCAGCAGGGGAGGCAGAGGGGGCAGAAGGCAGAGGGCAGAAGGCAGAGGGCAGAAGGCAAGGGGACAGGGGGCAAGGGAATACGGAACATTCAATTCAGAATTCTTCCTCCCCACTCCCCACACCCCACACCCTACACCCCACACCCCACACCCTACTCTCCACACCCCACACCCCACACCCCACACCCCACACCCTCCTCTTTGAAGTCGAAGATACAGGCTCAGGCATTGCTCCTGAAGAGTTTCAATCTATTTTTGAAGCGTTTATGCAAGCCGAGCAGGGGCGACATCTCCAGGGCACTGGCTTAGGCTTAGCCATTAGCCGCCAATTTGCTCAGTTGATGGGGGGCGATATCAGCGTGCAAAGTACGGTGGGCAAAGGGTCACTGTTTACGTGTTGCGTGCAACTGACGGCAGCAACCGCCATTGATGTCCTCCCAACCACGATGGCTCGCCGCGTCATTGGGTTAGCACCGAAACAGCCCGTTTATCGACTTTTGATTGTCGAAGATATTCTCGAAAATCGACAGTTGCTGCTTGAGCTTTTAGGGCTGGTTGGCTTTGACGTGCGTGCGGTTGAAAATGGGTTAGAAGCTACTGCTTTGTGGGCACAATGGCATCCTCACCTGATTTTAATGGACATTCAAATGCCCGTGATGAATGGACATGAAGCAACCAGGCGCATTCGATCGCTGGAGAGAGCAAGAGCGGAGGAAAGAAACATGGCGATGGAGAACGAAGACGCACAGGGTGTTTCAAAGCAAACCTCAATACAAAATTTAGCTAACACCCCACACCCCACACCCCACACCCCAACCCTCACACCCCACACCCCACACCCCAACCCTCACACCCCACACCCCACACCCCACACCCCACACCCCACACCCCACCATCATCATTGCCCTCACTGCCAATGCCTTTGAGGAAGATCGAGAGGCTGCCTTGCAAAGTGGTTGCGATGATTACGTTACCAAACCGTTTGCGGAAAATAGTTTGTTTGACAAATTGGCGCAACATTTGAGTTTACGCTATCTCTACATGGAGGAACCCCAAACTGAACAGGTGCGATCGCAGATTGTCTGGCAAAGTCAATCTCCTGACCAGGCTCACTTAACCGTTCAAGACTTACAGATTATGCCCCTTGATTGGATTGATAGCCTGAGTCAGGCAGCGCGGGTAATTGACGAAGCAACGTTGCATCAATTAATTGATCAGATTCCGGAGCAAACGCATCAACTGGCAACAGCCCTCAGACGTTTGGTTGATAACTTTCAGTTTGAAGCGATCGTTAAACTCACCCAACCTTAACAATTAACTGCTATGGTTACTGCTCAAGTTCTCACCAACCTAGCCAACATTCTGCTAGTCGATGATACCCCCGATAATTTGCGGGTACTCGCCAAAATATTGGAGTCTGAAGGGTTCAAAATCCGCAAAACTACCAGTGGTAAGTGGGCACTGCAAGCCGCTCAAATTGCCCCTCCCGATCTCATTCTGCTGGATGTTTCCATGCCAGAGATGGATGGCTACGAGGTCTGTCAGCAGTTGAAAGCTGATCCAGCTACCGCTAGTATTCCCGTAATTTTTATTAGTGCATTGGATCAAATCGCGGATAAGATACGAGCCTTTGAAAAAGGGGGTATTGACTATATTACGAAACCCTTTCAAGACCAGGAAGTGTTGGCGCGGGTGAAAAACCAACTGATGATTCAGCAGCAGCGAAAACAGTTGACTGCTCAAAATCAGCGCCTGGAGGAAGAAATTCAGCACCGTAGACTCGCAGAAGAGCAGGTGCAACAACTGAATACCGTGCTTGAGGAGCAAGTGTTAGAACGGACTGCCCAACTCCAGCGATCGCTAGAGTTTGAATCGTTGCTCAAACGCATTACAGACAAAGTGCGCGATAGCCTGGATGAAAGCCAGATCCTTCAAACCGCCGTTCAAGCATTAGCGGAAGGGCTAGACGTGGATTGTTGCGACACGGGTATCTACAGTGCTGACCACACCACGTCTACCATTGCTTACGAATTCACCAAAAGCCTGGAATCCGCTCAAGGTAAAGTGATTTCGCTTACCGACAATCCGAATGCAGCCGTTTATCAACAACTGTTTCAAGGGCAGTGCTCCCAGTTTAACTTTATCGATTCCTGTCCCTCTCGCCCCGGACAGATCAATACAGCCCTGGTCTGCCCGATTTTTGATGATCACGAGGTTTTAGGTGATCTATGGCTGTTCCGGCAACCACAAGCTTGCTTTACCGATTTAGAAATCCGATTAGTGCAGCAGGTGGCAAACCAGTGCGCGATCGCCCTTCGGCAGGCACGGTTATATCGATCGGCGCAGATGCAAGTCGAAGAACTAGAGCGACTCAATCGCCTCAAAGATGATTTCCTCAGCACGATTTCCCATGAGCTTCGCACACCCATGTCCACCATCAAAATGGCGCTTCAGATGCTTGAAGTCATCCTTAAACCGTTAGGTGTACTAGAGCCAGAAACAGGTTCAGCAACTCAATATTTCCATATCCTCAATGATGAATGTAGACGGGAAATCAGCCTCCTTTCTGATTTATTAGATCTCTCCCATCTGGATGCCGAAGTGGAACCATTGCTTTCCACCGAAGTTGAACTTGGAGCATGGATTCCCCACATTGCCGAACCACTGCTCCAACGGTTTAGAAAACAGTCTCAAACCTTGCAGTTCCATCTCTCAACCTCATTACCTCCTATTGAAACAGATTTATCAACCTTAGAAAAAATTCTGACAGAATTACTGAACAACGCCTGCAAATATACGCCGTCAGGAGAAATGATTATTGTGTCTGCACACTATGAGAACGATCAAGAAAACCAGGCAATACAGAGGGAAGGAGTTTCTCTTGCTCCGTTCTCACCCCATATCCTCTTGCGCGTGAGCAATGCGGGTGTTGAGATTCCGAACCACGAGTTCTCCCGTATTTTTGAAAAGTTTTATCGCATTCCCAACAACGATCCCTGGAAACACGATGGCATCGGACTAGGCTTGGCTCTAGTCAAAAAGCGAGTGAAGCGCTTAGGCGGAGACATTGATGTCTCCAGCGGCGCTAATCAAACTCACTTTACTTTAAAGCTACCTTTAAACCGATAGACAACTCATACCGCATTCATTTAAAGGTGCACATTATCGTAGGATGCGTTGGCGGCAGCAAAATGCATCATTGCTGCGGAGTTGCGGTGCGTTACGCTTCGCTAACACACCCTACATCTAATGCTGCTTCACATTGAATTGGTATCAGAGAAAAAGAAATCAGGGTGTGACTTGACCTGAATTTTGGACAACGGCATACCCGAATTTTGGACAAAGGCAAGGGGAATCTCGAATTTAGGAAATTCGGCTTGCAAGGCTTCCTAAGAGTTGAATGATTCACAGCAACTGAACTCATAATCCACAAAATCTAAGACATGGCGTAGAGAACCTGCTGAATCTGAGCAATAGTCTCAGAGAGAATTACAACAGCGTCGCATATTTCCTCTTCTGTAGTAAACTTTCCCAGTCCAATTCGGAGTGCTCCATCTACAACAATCTCTGGCAAGCGAAGTGCCTGAAGAACGTGAGAAGGTAATTCAACGCCAGATGAACAGGCTGAACCTGTTGAGATGGCAAGGCGATGGCGTACTCTGGCAATAACAGCGCTGTTAGGAATGCCAGGAACAGAGATATGGAGATTACCAGCTAATCGATAGTTAATGTCGCCATTCACCACTAAACCAGGAATTCTTTCTAAGAAGAGAGCCTGGAGCTTGTCTCGTTTAATAGCGATCGATCGCTCATCCTCTTCCATTTCCAGAGATCGTAACCGACAAGCCTCTCCCAACCCTACAATGCCGGGAACGTTGAGGGTACCCGATCGCATTCCTTTCTGATGCCCACCTCCAAATAGTAAAGGTTCGAGATAGTAGCCCCTGCGAACGACTAAGGCTCCAACACCTTTGGGTCCATAGAGCTTATGGGCGGAAAGAGCTAGATAAGTGATGCCCCATTCCTCAAACTGGATGGGAGTTTTGCCTACTGCCTGAGAGCCATCGCAGAGGAAAGGAATGCCGTAGCGCTGAGCAATTTGTCCAATCTTTTGGATCGGGTAGATATTGCCAATCTCATTATTGGCAGCCATGACGCAGAGAAGGGACACCCCCTCCATACAAACTTGCTCTAGATGATCAAAGTCGAGTCTGCCTTTGGAATCAACTTGAAGGTAGATCAGTTCTGCCCAACCTCGCCTTGCAAGCGCTTGGCAGGTGTCCAGAACGGCTTTGTGTTCGAGTGGTAACAGTATGATTCGGTGCGGCTTTTCAGGGTTGGAGGGAAGACTGCCTTGAATTGCCAGGTTGATGCTTTCAGTTGCGCCAGAGGTCCAAATGATTTCTCTTGGTGAGGCTCCAATTAAAGCAGCAACGTGTTTAGCAGCTTGTTTGACCGCATCTTCTGAGCGATCGCCATACTCATGATCCACGCTGCTAGCGTTACCAAATTCTATTGTCATGTAGTGATAGATGCGATCGGCAACCCTGGGGTCAACTGGAGTGGTGGCGTGATAGTCGAGGTAGATAGGATTGTCCATATTAAGAGAAGATCATGTAAAGAGAAGATCAGCCCAACTATCCACAATTTCAACCATCTTTTTCTCGCTTAAGCCGTTAACTTGCTTCACCACCTCTGAGAGAGAGATAAAGGGGCGTTTCTTCACAATCTGTCCAACAATTTTCTCTAGATTTTTCCCTTTAACACCGACTGAAATCAACCTGCGCGTCAGGTCAACATCACGAAGTTGATTAAACACATCGATCGGTTTTGTTTGTTTAGGAAGTTGGTCAGCAATGCGCTGAAGGTTTGTGTCTAGCTTTTGAGACATGGCGTTCAGTTCCCGATTGAAGAGATCCTCCAGGTTAGAAGCCAGAGTATCTAAGGGTGTAATGCTGTTCGTTGAGTCTGGTTTCGTGGTGCTGTACAGTTGCTCTAGCAGTTGTGCTTGCTGAATTGCCGTCTTTTCTTCTTCAGATTCAATCACCAGGGCATTGACCATTTCTGCTTTCTGCGGATTTTTCTCTTTCGCTCGCACCGCAGCATAATATTCAAGATGTCCGCTCACAACGTCGTACTGCTCGAAGCCTGTTTCTTTAAGAACTAAAGGACGTAACAAACCATTCGTATCCAGAATGAGCTTTGCTAGTTTATCAATTTCGGGCTGACTGAAGTTAGATACAGGTTGAGAAGAAGAAATCAATTTCGTTTCAACCAGAAAAAAGTCAACCATTAGTTCATCCCCACTTTGTGTAATACTTCCTCGGCAAGCTTGGTAAATTCTTTGGCAGACTCAGATTTGGAGTCAAACATAAAGATTGACTTGGGATCGGGATAGAGCAAATCGCCGACTTCCAAGGTTTGGTTGAGACAATTGGATAAGGCAGTGCGTTCAAAAATAATAGAATTGAGAATCGGCAGACCATATTGCTCGATAACCGTATTTTTTTGGCGTGGAAAAACGTAGTCAAGATATCTGGGATTGGTTGAAACTTTGGATGGTAAAATCCCTAATATTTTCAAATTATCTTTACCTGTACTCTGCCGGATCTCGTTAATTTCTTCGGTGATGAATTGTCTGACGGTGGGCAAGCCTTGGTTTGCAAAGGGTTTTAAATCGGATGGAATAATGAGATAGTCGGCAGTGATGAGAGCCACCTGAGCATACACATCGCGGGAGGGTGGCGCGTCAATGATGACAAAATCATACTGATCTTCAACCAGCTTCAATTTTTTATGCAATCGGGTGCGAGTGGTGATGTATTTGTTTAGCTTATCTTGCTTCTCGATCAGGTCAACGTGAGCAGGAATGATGTCAAGTTCTGGTTTGCTAAAATGTTGCGATCGCCTCACGATCTCCGGGATGAAATGGAACTCAGAACTTTCTAACAGATGAGAGACATTCCGGGCTTTTATATCGTCTTCTTCATCGAATTGAAATTTCACTAGCCCGGTGGCAAACGTCGCATTTGCCTGAGCATCTAAGTCGATGAGCAGCACTCGATAGTCTAGACATTGAAGCGCTGTAGCCAGATTGATGGAGGCAGTCGTTTTGCCAACTCCCCCTTTGTTGTGATAAAACACGATCGTCTTCATAGAGCTTTAGCCACGATAAGATGAGCTTCGGTTTGACGTAGTTAGACCTAATTATTCAGCGTATTTCTGCGTAAATTTCAAGTCCAAATTGTCTAAATTCATCATCCAAATGATACAGAGAATTGCGAATCGCTTGACGTAAGGTTCTGGCGGGTTCCAGACAGTCTCGCTGGTAGTCCATTAAGGTTAGTTCTAGATGTGGATAAAAAAGTTTGAGAAACCCTGCGGCTGATTTGAGAATGGCATTTTGATCACGCACCGTTGCGCTTTGATTAAATTGGGTATGTTCTTGAGCATAGGAGAAAAACCGATTGTCTTGACGCAGAGAGAGAAGTGCTTCACCAAAGAAGTCCATTTTCAAGCCCACTTGAGACGCTGCCATTTCGCGTTGAAACTTGGGAATTTTCCAGCCCGGAATGATGCCTGCAAAGCGATCGAGAAAGGCGGTTTCCGCAAAAAACGACGGCAGATTGGAAACTAAGTTTTCTGGATTACGGGGTTGCAGTTGCTCATTCAGGTCAATATTTGCCAGCATGACTAAGGAACAATCGCTGGCAACATCCTGAAACCCTGCCCGGTTGTAGCGACCACTCGCAAGGTAATTTTTCAATGGACCAATTACCTCGTCAGGATTCTCGAAGGTCAGGCTTTGCACTTCGTCTAAAACCACTACGTCGTGCCGCCCCAGCAAACCGACTTCCTTCGTGCGACCATTGATGAACAGTTGAGCGGGTGTCACTTTGCCACCACTGACAAGTGCCACCTTACTGCTGATGTTCTCAAACACAAAGCTTTTTCCAGTCCCTTTGGGAGCCAATTCCATCACATGATAATTGGACTCAACCAATGGCAATAGACGGGCGAGAATCCAGGTTTTGGCTTCCTGGGAGTAATGGCGATGTTGGGGATTAAAGCCCATGGAGCAAAAGAGTAAATCGCGCCATGCTTCGGTGGTAAATTTTGCTCGACAGTTTGCATAGGCTTGCAGATCGACTTTAGAACATTGAAA
Organism: Tildeniella sp.; assembly: GCF_059505325.1. Lineage (NCBI taxonomy): Bacteria > Bacillati > Cyanobacteriota > Cyanophyceae > Oculatellales > Oculatellaceae > Tildeniella > Tildeniella sp. The sequence goes on along the minus strand of NZ_JCACKI010000008.1, from coordinate 23,311 downwards.
CGGATCAAAATCCATCACCTCAACTTTGCCGTCCGATCGCATCGAAATGCTGATTTTCCCCCAAACGCCCTGGCGGAGCAGCATTTTGTTACGTTCAATCAGGTCAGTGGGAATCGAGCAGTCATTCAAATTGATCACTGGAATCCGAGCGAAGGGATCGGGAATCACCCCGGCTCTTTGGTCAAGTGTGACTCGCACTTGCATCAGGGCAATGAGTTTGTGAACTTCTCCCTGAGTCAGATCAAAAATGATTTCGTTGCGATCGTCCTTGCGTGGAAACGCTTTTTTGACAAAGTTGTTGACCTTTTCGAGTTCGGTACGGGTGAGTGCCCCTGTACCTGGCACAATTTTATCCAGCAACCATTCAGCAACAAAGCTGGGAATGCCGATCGCGGTTAATCCACTAGAGGGCAAGCGAGTTTTGTCGATGCTAAGTGTATTGAAAACATCTCGCACGAGAGTATTGTCGTATGCGATCGCGTTAGAGGAATTCATTAATGTCTAGCCCCCCACTACTAAAGATTTGCTGAATGGCAATGGCTGAAGCAGTATCCAGAGGGGCTATTCCTGGTTCTGCCTGGACAAAGCAAAAGGTGAGTTCGCCGGAAAGAGAAAGGCGATCGCCTGGGTGGTCAGGTGATAGCGCAGGACAATCGGGAATGGCAAGGCTGAAGGTAATTTTCTGGTTGGCTGGAATAGCTTGCTCCAATGGTAGCCCAGTCTTAAAGGTCGTTAACTCTTTGATCCGTAGGCAAAGATTGGTTAAATCAATTGGATTTGGATTATTCACCGTGATTGCCAACGTTCCTGGCTTGCCAGCCTCTCCTGTGCCCTCACAGTGAAGCATCACTGGCTGGCGCGTAACGGCTTGACGCAGCACCGAGACCCCGACGACGACCTCTTCAGGAAAGAGTCCCCCATGAGAGCCAATAATGGCTTTATTGGTGGTGTAGCTGTAGGAACCAAAGCTGGCAGCATCCCGGACAATGCTGAAGTTATGGGGCAGTCCGTAGCGATCGCCTTTAAGAACAACGAAGCGTGGATCATCTGTTTCACCGATCGCCACTCTGCCTTCAACTTTTAAGCCATCGGGACAGTGAAGGATTTGAGCCAATTCACCCATCAGTTGCCCGTGATCGGTAGCAATGATAATTTGCAGTTGCTCTGGATGGGGAAACTCATCTATACAGGATTGAATTTCGGCGGCGATCGTTTTCAAGACCGCTGGACGTTCAACGTTGTAGAGATGTTTCCAATCTCTAGCACTGTGAAAAAGTTTATCAAACTGAGTGTTATCCCAACAGTAAAGTTGATGCTTTCCGGTGCGTAAATCGCGCAGCAGTTCTGCCTTGCGGTGATCGGTATAGCGTTCTCCTATGCCAAGGGTGGCAAACGCCTTATCCATCTCATCTGCCCAGGTTGTGTGTTCGGGTAGAAGCTGGCTGTAGAGACTCCATTTGGCGTATTTTGCGAGGGTTGGCAGCAGACTAAATCGCGCTGAAGACTGTTCAACCGTTAGCTTTGCTTCACGGCTTAAATAACCCAATAATTCCTGGTGATCTAACCAGCCTAAGCCATCCACAACAACCCACAGCACTGGGTTTGTTTGGCAGCTCTGGCGCACCAGCGAAGCCACACTGTAATTCAGGTGGGAATCGCTAACCGATTCTTCTTTGAGGTCAGGATAGTGTCTGAGCAACCATTCCACAAAGCTATCGGCAAGGCGATCGCTCATCCGTTGAGTCGCACTAACCTGCGTTACGATTTCCCAACGGCGAAAGGGCAAATAGCTCGTGGTTGCCCAGGCTAGGGCTTGTTGCGGACTGGCATCTAACGACAAAGGTTCAGGTTGAGGGGGCGATTGGCGATCGCTTAACTCCACTTTCTGCTGATGGGTCAAATAGGCAGAAAGCTTGGTTTCTCTCGCTTTCGTAATCAAACTGGGGCGATTGGTCAAAACCTTGAATGCCTGATTGGTAATGCGATCGCGTCCCGGTTGCGTTGCTAGAATCAGACGATCGAGAATGCTGGCATCGCTGCGATAAAGTTCCTGCTGCCAAAATTGGTCAAACTCATCCGTGAGCCAGTCAGGGATCGGTAACGGGTAGGGGTCGAGTTCGGTAAGGGTAGGTTGGGCGATGCCGAGCCAGCGGCACAGGAGCGATCGCTTGTCTTGCGTCTGGTAATACGGGGTGAGTGGATTGGTTGGAATTTGCTGTTGCCAAACTTGCTCGAAAATTTGATGGGATGCAGGTACTTGGATGCTTAACCAAGCAGCAAGATGATGGATTGAAGGTTCACCCAGCCATACCTGCAAATCATGGTTGGTTACATCTGCCAATAAGTGAGCGATCGAATGGTGAGAATACTCATCTAATTTACTGGAGAGTGCCAGCAGTTGAGCATGATTCCATTCACTCGGTAAGGGCAGAGGATGAAAGAGTGCCTCTAATCTGGGGCGAGGATCTTGCTTGATTTGGATTGTCTGCTCTCTGCCTCTCAGTCGCAACCATTCGATCGCCCAATCACACAGGCGCTTACCTTTAACCCAATAGGGGGAAGCTCCAACGCCAAAGAGTCGAAACCATTCAACCTCATTGGTGATGGCAACATAGTGAGCGGGAATGGGATAAAGTCCGGTTGGATCTAACACGATGGGACGAGATGGATCGAGGGGCGTTGATTCATCGGTCAATGTGTCAAACAAATCAGCAGCAACGGTTTCGGGGACAGTATCTGGACGTGCTGACGGGTCGATGGTTTCAACGGTTGCGATCGGTTCAGGAATAGTGGGAATAACTGGGATTGGATCAACAATGACTTGTACTTCTGGCGCTTCTACTTCTGGCAGAACAACCACAGCAGGTTGTTCTGCGAGTTTTCTCAGGGTTACTAATTGGGAAATTGCTGTTGCAAAAGTTTCAGCCGAGGTGAAGCGATCGCGACGGTTGGGAGCGATCGCCTGCAACAGTAAAGCAATCAATTCCTGGCTTAAACCCTCGCAGCTTGCAAACTCAGTGGGGTGACGGGCAGCTTTCCCAAGGGGTGGATGCGGTTCTGAGAAAGGATAGTTCCCGGTGACACATTCGTAAAAGACAATTCCGAGCGCATAGAGATCGCGATCGATCTTTTCGGCAGGGCTGGCATGGAGGGCGGGTTTGTAATCAGGGGGCAAATAGCGCCGTGTGCCTGCGCTGATGGTGGTTTCGTCGCCATCCATCACAGCCACATTAAAATCGATGATGCGAATACCATCCTCTGTTAGCAACAAGTTTGATGGTTTGATATCTTGATGACGGACTTGATGCTGGTGTAAATGGGCTAAACCGAGAGCGGTTTGTTGTGCAATCTTCACTGCTTGTTCTAAGGACAGCGCTTTCGATTCAATCAAATGTTCCACATCTTGCCCATCCACATACTCAAACAGAATAAATGGGGTACTATCGCTGAACTTGCCAGCCCAAATGGTTTCCACAACATGGGATGTTTGGGAACTCGGCGTAAGGTTCTATATTCTTGCTGGAGGCGTTCGTAGACGGAGCGGCGATCGCGGGTGATCAGCTTGAGTACCTGAACAGTTTCATCCAACGTGTCAAAGACCTGATAGGCGACGGCGAAGCTACCAGGACGACCCAATCGCCGCGTTACACGATAGCGGTCATCAAGGATGTAATCCGTTGGCAGATTGGTAATATCGACGGTTGGCAGTGTTGCCAGCGGTGCCAATGCGTCTAGAGCGGCATAGGCGTTGGTAAAGCGATCGCTGGGCTTAAAGGCGCAGAGCTTTTGTAACCATCCATCCATATCAGACGGTAGAGCGGGGGTGCGATCGCTGGCTTTGACTGGGAAAAGCGCTTTTTGAGTATGCATTTGATCGATGGATGCAAAGGCAGGGACACCCGTTAGTAATTCATAGAAAACTAACCCAGCCGAAAATAGATCTGAGTTATTGCTTGCCTGCGATGGATCGTTCTGACATTCGATCGCTTGATAGGGTGCGTATGATGCCAAATCTTCAGCAATATCCTGGGCGATCGTGCTGCTATTGGTGCTAATCCGGGCGTAGTCAAAGCCCGTGAGCCGCGCCTGCCCATCCGCATCAATCAAAATAGTATCGGGCGTGATGTTTGCTAATTTCTCAACCAAAATAGAGTAGGTGCAATCGTAAACAGGGGCTTGGTTTATGGGCAGCTTAGGAGAGGACTTATAGGAAAAGTTATGCAATCTAACACGGATGATGCAAGCATCGGTCTTGATCTAGAGGGTAAAGCGCAAAACATTGACAGTGGTGCTCTAGTTACAAGTGGTGGTAAGTTACCTCACTCCTTTCAAGTTTCAACAACCAAACTGCTGGACGTGATTATCGCGCTCAATCCTCGCAGCAGATCACTTGATGCCAAGCAGCGAAAGAAAGTTAGGCAGTCCATCAACCAAAAGCTATATAACAAAACCCGTCCAGGCTTGTACTTAGAGGTCAATAAATTGCTGCACCTCGCTTATTTAGGGCAACCGAACGGTGCTAAGACTCAACACCAATGGCGAATTTTTTGCAGCGACTCGTGAAAGCAACAAATTGAGATTTTGATTGCTGGTACGGCTTTAACGGTTTCTGAAACTAAAACCGAGGCAAGTGGCAACTACTCAAGAGAGTGGGGAGGACTATATCTGCGATCGGAAGCTGAAGTCAGGATTGCAGAAGCACTAGACCGCACTGACGTATTGTTCTTTGCTAATGCGCGTGGACGGGTTGGACTTCAAGAGACAACTATCAGCGATAGCCAGCTTACTGGACGGGTTGAAGTTGATTTTCTAGTATTCCATCAAGGCAAATGTATAAGCCTAGAAGTAGACAGTCAGCATCATTTAGGTGAGGGGCAAGTCATTCGAGATTATGCCCGTGATAGAGTAATGCTCCGAGCAGGTGTACCGACTGTCAGATTTACAGCAAGAGATTGTCTAGAACGTCCTCATGATGTTGTGTCAGAGGTTTTATCAATCTTGCTCCATAAAGGTTAAGTTCCTTAAAGCATTAGCAATGTTGCAGATAGTGTACTGACTCGATTGCTCAGAATGTTTCATGGCGGAAGTTATGGGGAACTCTAACGCTTGTAGAAATAACACCCTTCTTCAAACACTAGGAGATCATCTATGCCATACCAGGACATCAACGCAACTCTTTCCGAACAGAGCGTACAGGAGATCAAAGAAGCAGTTGCCAAGATTCAAAAGAATCTACCCTTCTTAATCACGCTGAATGCTACAGAGCGTAGACGACTATTCAAAATGGGCGATAAACGACTGGTCTTTGTTCAAACGAGTCTGCACGCAGCACAGAGCAATCGAAATATCCTGCCAGCAAGCTTTGATCTAGATGGTTTCACAAATGATTGTCGACTTGCAGCAACTTTGACAGAAGTAGAGATGTCATTGAGTCAGTTAGCTGAACAGGTGGATGATACGCTGCTAGCTGTAGGTAGTGAAGCAATGGCAAGTAGCCTTACTGTCTACGACTACGTAAAGACAGCAGCGAAAAAGACCCCTGGATTGAAGGGCATTGCAGAACAGCTAGGAACCCTCTTCCGGGCAATGAGAAGCAAACCTACACCATCAGCAGTACAAGGAACATCAGTAGCAAGTTAATGGGTTTCCACGATGAAGCTCAAAGCATCAGCAGTGAACCTCAAGACTTTAGGCTTAAACTAGCAGGGTTTGTAGATAAGCCTCATATGCTCAGGCTTTATGGTCAGAGGTTTAGAGGTTAATCTCAATCATTCAAGGCTGAATATCAAAGGTTTAAGCTTGAATGTCAGCCGTTCAGCGCTAAGGATCAAAGGTTAAGCGTTGAAGAGTAAAAGTTAAGCGTTAAATAGTAGAGGCTTGGCGCTAATGCTTTGAGCTTTGCAGATAACTCCTTAAAGTTAGATGGCGGCGGATTGTATTTACTACTGCGCCAGTCTATAGATCCAGTTAGAAGAAAACCCTTGCTTCTCCGCTAATATCATTAACGGCGTAACTGTTGCTGCATAAGCATTTTCTAGCCTTTCTAAGTTAAGTAAGTCTTCAGGACTCATTTTCAAATCACCAATAAAAGGTTCAATATAGTTACCCCAGGCTTTCTCTCCTAAGTTGTTATGGGAGATGGTTAGTCCGAGATGCTGGATAGCGACGAATGCTTTAAGGTACTGTGTCGCTGGTAAGTTATTAGATTTAGATGAATTGACCTCTGGAATCACTGGGATTAGATTCCAGATTTGGTCATGCGCTACAAATGACCAAGGCAAGTAGTGATCAAGAGCAATCTTATCCAGGCTTAGAGGCTGCCCAGAATAAATGCAACTTACAGTTTGATGCTGTAATACCAGCCTCCAATATTTAGTTTGATTAGATAAAGAGCCTCTTTGTTGAGGCATAAAAATTTTGTTGACGATGCCTGGAACATTAGAATTCCTTGGCTGCATATAGTTCAACCACTCCCATGATGCCCATCCACGAACGATGGCGTAATGCTTCTCTATATAAGCAGCCCAATCTGGATGAACGATGATAGATTGGCAACCGCTATATTTACTTGAATCGAAGCGGTAAAGAGGCTTTTTGAGATCGAAGTGCTTTTCAGCGATCGCAGGCATCGCTACATCTAGCTCATTCCCTTTACCTCGGCTAACGCCTTCTAGCTCTTGCTCCAAAAAAGGGATGATAAGGCGGAATGGGACATATTTTTTCAAATGGCTGATGACATCCTTGAGATTTTGAGAGGCAATAGCCTTACGCAGTAACTTTTTATCGGTATCTGTAAACTTGAGGATGGGTTCACTAATGTCTAAAACTAATGAATCTAGCTTCTGTGCAATCTTGTCCTGAGAACCGAACGATAACTTAAAGTAAGTATGCGGATACCAGGCATTAGCAAGCATCTCAACGATTATCTCTTGAAAGCTGATAGGCGATAGAACGTCAAACTGCCGTCGTTTCAGGATGTCTAAGAGTGAAATGAAGAAGAGAAATTTATAAGAAGTCGTCGTATCTGAGAACAGTCTAGAGAGTGCAGCGACATCTAAAGCTTCGGATTGGGGAAGCTGGTTTACTTCTGGAATGATTAAGCCTTCTTGCTCACTATCTGTCCAATACCCTAGATAGAGCCTTGCAAACTCCCTAGATGCTTCACCATCAATGTTATGAATCGCTTTAGCAATATCCGCAACAGTTTCGGCTGAGGGATCTACTTGCCCATGAAACCAGCGAAAAAAGATAGGGCGATCTACACCCAATGCGATCGCCAACTGGTTTTGGCTGATTCCGTACTTTCCTAAGACCTGCTTCAGTGCGTCACTTACTTTACCCATCTCTTAATCGTGGCAAAGAAGTATAAGCCCGTAAATGTTTACATATTCGATAACCAGTCTATTGATTTAGTTATCAAATATGATAACATCCGAGTAACGAGTTTAGATGACTGCTTTATGTCCTACGGAGAACGGCTACAATCTTGGGCTGTAGTTCGCCTACTGAAAAATATGCAGCGAATCACTATATGCCGATTTCGCAAGGAATCAGACGCGGATGGTTACGCAAAAGCCCTACGTCAGTTAACTCCTGATGGTAAATTCCTTGTAATATTCGATCCCCCGCTTTGTGAGTCAGTTAACGCAGAAGATCAATGTAAAGAGGAGGTAGCAGAGATCTAATTGGCTTTTTTGTATCCCATTGCATCTAATGGGCTAGTTTAAAGGGGTAACTTTCGCTCTAACTACCCTGTCTAGCCCTATTTGCAATGGAAATAAAGCTGAGTAAATATGCCACCAAGCTTCTAGACGTGCTAAAAGATCATCTTCAGGTCGAAGATGCAGACGTAGTTGTTGAAGAAGCTGTTATCCGCCTATACAAAAGCTATTTAGAGAAGGGCGAGATTACTGAAGGTAGGCAACCCACATCGTTGATCGAATCGCTAAACCAAGCGGGTTTTCTGAAAAGGCAGTTTAAGGGTCGCAGAAATGCTTTACCCAAGCAACAATACGATATTGAGGCAGAAAACGAGGAAGATGCTTGGCAACAGATGGCAAAACGATTTCCAGAGGAAGTAAATCAAGGATTCATCGTCGAAGAAGTTGAAAGCATTGACTTCGGTAAATTAGACCTATAAATTATGCGATCGCCCGTTGGTCTGGGTTCAATCGTTCCAAAAATTTCAGGGGACGCTGACAAATATGTTGAGCGATCGCGTCTGTTACGCCTTCCTGATCCAGCATTTTTCGCAGGGTTTGCAAGAATTGCTTTCGCAGGTCGATTCGCTTGTCACCACTTAAGCAAAGCACTAGATGCCTGCCGCGTTTTTTGTAGGTGTTAAGCCCTCTAGCAAACTGCCTTGATTCGTTGCATAGGCAACTTGTTCCAATACGCCCTGCACTTCGGCACTGTCAAAGGGTTTCTGGAAGAAGTTGGCGATCGCCAGCGCGAAGTGAGATTTCCCCTTACCGTAGTCCTGCACCATGAGATGTACATTGGGTTCGCTGGGGCTGTGGAAGCTCCGTCGCAAAGCATCCAACACGCCGATCGTGGACGTTTTAAGCTGCCTAGGGTCGGGGTCATAGTTAAACACGAATCCTTGACAGAGGCGCAAATTTTTGTCGGGGTCATCCATTAGCTCGAAGCTAACGGCATTGGCGACCAATCCATTTTCGTTAATTCTGACAATTTCGTGGAGTTGCATGAACGAACCCAAGAGTGAGGAGGTGTGGTTAGAGGCGTTGCAGACGGTGTTTTTGCCAGTCGGGGGGAGCGGCTTGACTCGGTAGAATAATCCAGAGAATGCGGTTTAGGTGGCGTGCGTTGAACAGGCTTTGCCAAAACAGGGTGATCGGACTTTCGGGTTGGACGGAGAGATAGGCGATTAAGCAGTCCAGGTCTTGTAGCAAAACAACAGGTTCAGTACTCTGATCGCACAGGGAACGAATCGCAGCCAGTTCACGATCGCACTGGTGATGCAGTGCCAAAAAGCGACTTTGCGGATCAACCCGCTTCAGCAAATCCTCCCGATAGCTGACCAATTTCGCCTCTTCTCGCCATGCTAAGTGCTGCAATTGATTTGGCTCAGGATTGTCCCACAGCAAGAGGTGGGGAGAATCTTTGGGGTTAGCTTCCCGCAGTCGCAGAGTGATGATATCAACCATGTTCCCCCTCTCCCAAATTGTGTTCACAAAGCTGAAAGAGATTGTGCAAGGCTCCTAAGAGCGTGCCCATGTCGCTAAGAGCATAGAGGAGCGTTTCGTAGACCACTCCAGCAGTAGTCAGTTGATAAAATTTCCAACCCTCGCCGTTGGTGACGATTCCCAACACATCGATCGTTTTGCCGATTTGCTCATTGCTCCATTGGCAGGCTTGCATTTCGACCAAACATTGTGCCAAGCCCTGTTCAAAGTCATCTTTTTTTGCTTCCACAATGCAAAGGAAAGGGGCTTCCAAGTAGCGTTTGCGTTCGGCAGTCAGGTAATCGACCATGCCACAAAGCGTGTTGCTTTCTAGAGGTGCCGCTTTCCAAATTTTGAGCCGATCGAACCCTTCTAACGCTTCATCACAAATGGCATCAATCAGCAGTTTTTTGGCTTCTTCACCACTTTCCAGGTCAAAATGCCGCTTGAGGCGAGCGAGCCGCTCCGCAAAAAAATCGCTGACTGGAACAGGCTCAATGTCCAAACTCCAAGGTAAAAGGTCAGCCAGATTGAGTTGTTTGAACGCAGCTTTTTTATCGAAACTAGAAAAATTTCGCTTCTTCGCTTTCGCCGATATTTGAGACCTTGGTTTTGAGGTTGTCATCGTAGTTAGCTGAGTGAATGGGTATATGACTTTTCTAGCAGTGTGAGTGGGTCATGCCAACGACGGATAATCTGGGCTGGTGAGACGGTGCGACGTTGCTCAATCAGAGCGGCAGTTTCTAGCTGGTTGAGCACGGTTTGCAAGGTTGAGGTGTTTACCCCTAAGACACTCGCCAAACCCATTGGTTGCTGCAAAATGTCATCTGTTAGAACAGATGTCGCATCGCTAAAGTCTCGCTGCCAGAGCTTTGCCAGGAAATAAGCCATTAAATCGAGGTTGGGCAAGTCGCTGTCTTCAGCGGTGTAGGCTTCTTTATCGGTTTGAGCGAGAAATTTGCAACCCGCGATCGCCTCTGGTTCGCAGTAAGCCCGCAGCACAATTCGCAGATTATCCCTCAAATCTTTTTCGGGATGCTTGCCTGTGCCTGGTGCAAAAATGGAGGCACAATAGGTCTGTAATTCATCTAACGTAAAGGTTTTGTGATCGGGTAAGAACGCATACACGAAATACGTCCAACCGCCCCACTCTGCTGGATCAGTGGGTGGTGGTTGTAGGGTTTCGCCAACGCCAGTGTATTTGCTTTTACGATCGTCCTTTGCGCCCTGCACACCGAGGCTGAGGTAAAAGTGCATCAGCCAATCGGTGACAGGTATGATTCGATCGTTATAATCTCTTGAGCGGTTTTCTGGTTTGACACCAAAATCGTATTTCCAAGCGATCGCCCCTTCTGGACTCAGGCGATCGCCACTTACTAGACCCGATCGAATCGCCCAACTTCTCATGGGACCAACTTTCTTGTTGCCGAGCTTTGTGCGATCGATCAAGTTTTCGAGTGAATCATTCAGCCCTTGATCCTCAGTAGCAGCCTCTAGAATGCGGATGATGTCATCTTTTTTGAGGGCAAACGAAGTATGAAAACCTAGCTGTAACTGTGGCATAAGGTTGAGGGGGCTAAACAACAAATCTCAGATTATTTTCGCTGCACTTAGAACAGGCTTTGTCTAATGTCTAGAGTGCCCAGCCTAAAAAGTAAAACCACTCAGTTTAGCCACTGCCATACGCTTTTTTGAGCAAAAATAAAGGATCTTGCCAGCAACGGGTAATCTGGCTGTCTCCCTGGTTGTCACTTTGCCGTAGTAGTCCCTGTGTTTCTAGCCGTTGCAGGCAGGACGATAGATCGCTAATGCCGAGAATGGGAGCAAGCCCCATTGGTTGATGCAACTGGGTGAGGGCTACGGTCTCTTGTGCGCCAAAGTCCCGCTGCCACAGTTTTGCTAGAAAGTAGCCTAACAGTTCGGCATTGGGTAACTGAGCTTCACCACTACGAAAGCGATTGTTGCCCAAACTCTGCACAAACCGACAAGACCACAGCGCCTGCACTTCGGTATATGCCCGCAGCACAAAGCGAAAATTGGTTCGCAGCAGCCTGGAAGAGACATCCTCAAAAACTGGAGCACTGGCTTTGACTAATTCATCCAGCGTAAACTCTGGGTGTTCTGGCAAAAAGCAAAAGACAAAGTAAGACCAACCGCCCCACTCAGCAGGGTTGGCAGGGGGAGATTGCAAGCCGCGATCGCTAAAGCTGAGATGGGAATGCATTAACCAATCGGTAACGGGAGAGGTTAAATAGGGGTCACACGTTCGGACTACGACTCCTTCGGGGCTGAGGTGGTTTTGATGCACTAAACCCGATCGCACTGCCCAGCTTTTTATCCGTAGAACTTTCTCGTTACCTAACCCAGTTCGCTCCACCAGTTCCATCAGAGACCCATGTAAGCCCTGCTCTGTTTCAGCCACTTCCAGGAGTTTCAGCACATCCTGTTTCTTGAGGGCAAAGGTTCCATGAAAACTGAGTTTCAGCGCTGGCATAACATTCGACTTGGGGTGAAGCGGACTCTGATCCATTCTGATCAACTTGTCTTAGTTTTCCCAGCGTTTGATGAGAATTCACCGACACAAACTTATAACAGCACCGTAAAGCCTTCTTGAGCAAAATGGCGATCGTGGGTCAATACGTCCTGAATGCCTTCCTGCTGCATCACCACCATCGAAACACAATCTGTCAAACTGTAGCCCTTGTCTAAACGTGCCTTATAGAGAGCTAATCCTGCTTCAAACAATCCCTGAGTTTGCCAAATTATTTGAATCTTAGGATCTTCCAGAATTTCTTGAGCAGCAATAGCCACCCTCCCGCGCATTTCAATCCCAAAAGCACTGAAATAGTTGAGTACTCTACAAGCACTAGCTCAGACGTTAAAAGAGAGGCATCGCTGAACTGCAAGCCAAGCGCTCTGGCATTCTGATGCCATTGATCACGTCGATTGGAACGAGCGACCCAATAAGACGTATCCACAAAGAGAGTTTTCATAGCTCCCGCTTGGGGGTGCCATACAAATAGTGGTCATGTTGATACGACCCATCGGTTGGCATATTTTCCCATGCTTCATCGGGCACGTTTGCCATGATATCGTCAATCTTCTCCCAAATGGTCTTTTTAGGTTCTGTGGAGGCAGTCTTCTCTACCAGGGTCTGTACAAATTCCAGTACTTCTGTTTGCTGCTCCTTGGGCAGCAGCTTTAAGGAAGCGTTGATAGAGTCAATCACAGGTTGACCCGTCGATTCCACTAGCATGGGTTATCTCCTATCAGAACAAGCATCAAGATCTGTCTTTTAGTATGGCAAGAATTAAAGGTGACAAGCCAGACACGGTAACGTATCGTCTTCTTCATCTAACACTTCTGCCAATGCTTCCACCAAAGGGCGATTGGGGGCGGTCTGTTGCTCTCGCGCCATTGCTTTGTGGTGATTGGCAATAATCTCCTCTTTACGAGCCAGCAATGCTTGCAGCGTTTCGCCTTGCGTCCAGGTGTAGGTTCTACCGTCTATGTGGTTTTGCTCGTAGGCGATCGCTTTGGCAAAGAGATCCGGATGTTCTTCCGCCAGCATTACCCATTCATATTTGCGCTGAAAGAAGCAAAAATAGCAGCCCGAACGACTGCGCCAGCGATAGTAGCTGGGTAGCCCAATGCCGCTCTCTTCCAGCAGTTGCAGAATATCAGCTTTGACTAGCCCGCGTTCCTTAAAGGGATAAACGGCTTTGATGGCTGAACGAGTTGAAATGTAGCCCTCGCGGAACTCATCTGCTCGAATGCCTACATAGCTGACCGCTTCATCGTTTCCAATGAATTCTTCTAGAGGCTTAATTTTAAGCTGCTTGGTACACCAGCGCATTTGAGGCGAAGGCAGTGTGCCACCATAAATATCTAACCAATGCTCAAAACCTCTCTCTGCACTCAAGTAGTGAATTTTGATGCCAAGTCGAGCTTTAACTCGTTCCAGATACTCGTAAGTTTCCGGCAGTTCACGATGAGTGTCGCAAAAGAAGTACTCCATTTGGGGCACCTCTTGATGCAATAAGATTGCCAGCGCGGTACTGTCCTTGCCGCCCGAAAGCCCCAGGATATGTCTCACAGTCTTGTTTACCATGCCCGCCATTATGGCTTCACTTTTCTAGAGCGTTCCCAAAAGTGTCAGGTATTACGAAATCCTTATATAAATACTTTATAAATGGCTATCTTATCGCTATGTAGATACACGATCGTCCCCTTGTAGCCGTTAGACCTTGCCAAAGTGGACTTAGCTTTGCTTCAGATCTAGACCTAGCATTGCTTCTACCTCCTGTCGGCTGAGATTGATCAATTTGTAGGTGGCGATCGTCCCTCAAAGCGCCTGGTTTGGTTTGTTACTCGCTTGTCGCACAACCTCTAGATCAAGCGCCAATCGTTCTGCAATTTGATTAACAGTTAACCCCATCTCAAGCAAGAGTGGCACCATTTCTAACTTTGTAAGCAAGCGTCCTTCTTCACGCCCTTCTTCACGTCCTTCTTCGCGCCCTTCTGCTTTTGCGTCTTGATAGACTCGGCTTTGCTTCAGATCTAGACCTAGCATTGCTTCTACCTCCTGTCGGCTGAGATTGATCAATTTGTAGGTGGCGATCGTCCCTCAAAGCGCCTGGTTTGGTTTGTTACTCGCTTGTCGCACAACCTCTAGATCAAGCGCCAATCGTTCTGCAATTTGATTAACAGTTAACCCCATCTCAAGCAAGAGTGGCACCATTTCTAACTTTGTAAGCAAGCGTCCTTCTTCACGCCCTTCTTCACGTCCTTCTTCGCGCCCTTCTGCTTTTGCGTCTTGATAGACTCGGCTTTGCTTCAGATCTAGACCTAGCATTGCTTCTACCTCCTGTCGGCTGAGATTGATAAATTTGTAGGTGGCGATCGTCACGACGATATCAATAATCTCCTCTCTAGAGAGATTACCAGTTTCTTCCATCGTAGCTCGATCGATCAGTTGCCGAGCCTGCTTTGCGGTCTCCGACTCTGGTTGAATCATGAGCTGCATCAGGCTGATGCCTAGAGGCTGCTGGTTCGGTTCTCCCAGTTCATCCAGGTACAGGCATTGTACTTGGGCACTGTGTAGTAGAGCACGGTGAATGGTTGCTTGATCAGGTTCTAAGCCTCGGTTTGGAAAAATCAGGACACCATACCAGTCGTCATAGCGAGTTGGGTTGCGATAGAGGTAGAGAAACAATTCGGCAAAGAAGCGATGGTAGAGGGATTGATCCTTCTGGAACTGTACCTCAGCAAAAAAGATGGTTTTGGTGATTGCTTCTTCGGGGGGCAAAAAAACACCATCGATCCGAAAATTTGGCTCTTTGACCTCTACTGACTCAAAGCGGTAGCCCTGTACTTGTTCTGGCGGTTGACCGATTAGTTCAAAAAACAGATCTGGAAACCGCTGAAAAATTTGGTAGAAGATGGCATCTCGGCGCACAGGCGGGCAGGGGTTAGGGGTAGATGGGTTGTGGGCGATCGCTGGATAGCGCAAGTAGGAACTGACTGGCATTGCCTAGCACCGTCTCAGTTAACCGAGCGACTAAGGCTTGCTGAAGTTGAGGCTGATTGCATAAGTCGGTTCTGGCTAAAAGTTCTGCCACTAAGCCATCCACGAAGGGTTGCTGCTCCTGATCGACCCAGACCATGCGATGAATCTCGCTACCGTCAGGACGAGTCACCGTCAACCGACGCACCTCAAACCCACCGCTACTCCCCGCCGCCACTTCCTTTTGCAATGCTTCCAAATTTTTGAACCGCCGCGCCAGGTCGCTTAAATTCAACTCAAAGGCAGTTACGTCCTTCTCTGCCCAGGCTTCAGTTGGTTTATCTGCCACAATCATCAGCAACGACTCTAGCCAGATACGATCGCTCACCGTTTCGTCTGCCGCTGCCCGCACAAACCGATTCAAGCTCATTTCAAGGCAGTTGCCCAGCAAATACTTGGCGCGAAACTGAAGGTCTTGTCGGATCTGGTGGCGATCGCTGCGTAGACCAAAGGCATGATACAGGAGCGTTTCACACTCCATCAGCAGCGTGTCGTAGGCGCTATGAATTTCTCGCAACACCTGCACTAACTTTTCTCGAAAAAGTCGAGCAGTTGCCGTTTCAGTTTCATCATTGACCGTGCTTGCTTCTGCTTCTGGAGGTGCGAGGCGGATTGGCTTTAAGCCACAGGCTTGCGGCAAGGCAGTAAATAGCAGTTCATCCGGCTCCTGGGTTTGCAACAGCGTTTGAATCACTGCCTGCGCCTCAGTGCTGATGCGCTTAGACTTGAGCGTGTAGGCAGGCAACTTCCGCGCGAACTGCACTAAGGGCTTTACCACTGATAAGATGGTCAGATTTCGACTGCCCGTTCGCCCTTTCGCTGGACTGCTTCTAAGCATTGCCTCCAGTTCACGAAAGACTTGAGAGCGTACCCCTGCCACTTCAATATGCTTCACCGTAAAGCGAGCCGGGTCTTTCACCAGCAGTTCAAAATGCTCTGCTCCTAGCACCGAGATAAACGTGCCATCTTTGTAGACACTCACTTCATCTATGTAGTAGATCAATAGTGCCGCCAGCAACACGGGGATAACACCCTGTTTCACACCATAGGGAGGGTTTGCCAACTGTTGATAAAGCTGTTGAAGCGACTGTGGCTGGTTTGTTGCGCCTAAGCAAAATTGTTCGATCGCCTGCCAAACGGTTGCAACCCCTGACTCTAGCTTTGGTGGTTGAAAATCCCATTCTTCTTCGCCCTGGCGATGAATCCCCGTTGCCTCTAAAACGGAGTAGTACATTGCCACTTCAGGACCATAGCCTTCTAAGCCCAACCTTGGCTGGTGGCTCTGCTCCAGCATCGCCTCAATGAGTTCACGACGGGCTTTGGCGCTTTGAGAGGTGAGTCCACGACGATTAATGAATTCATTGTCAAGCCGGAGTCCTAAGTGATAGGTGCGATCGCACAGATCCGAGAGCAAGGCTTGAAATGCTTGGGTTTTTGGAATAATGGTTGCTTTTCCAGCAATCCAGCACTGGTTCTGACCAACCGACCAGTTGAAAGCCTGTTGAAGCGTATCATCAAGCAGCCGTTCGGCATCAACCAGTCGATGTTTCACTTCGCGTCGTGCCACCCCATCCGTTTGCAGTGCCGTTGCTTCCTTGTGAATGGTTTTAAGCGCTTGCAACTGCTGGGCACGAGTCCGAAGCAGATCAAGCTGAGTTGTAGTGATGACTATTAAAGGCTTGCCATCGACCGTCTGCGCTGGCGTTTCACCGGGAAGCTGGCGATCGAGCCAGTAGACAATCAAACCATCGGTGCTGGGAGCATGGCAGCATAACGCTGTGAGTGGTGTAAGGCTGTCGGCATACTGCTGCTCGAAATAGCGGAGATTTCCTGTAGTGGAATAGTGGCGTTGGGCGACGATCGGCTGTAAGGGTCGGGCGCGAGTGAGCAGTTGGGCAAGGGGCAAACGTTCTTTTTCTAGCAGTTGGTAGATTGCCGCTTCCACATTAAAGTCCGAGCCTTCCCAAAGTTTCAGGTCGTCTGTTTGGTTCCGATAAGTGATAATCCCTTTCTGGGTCAAGTCTTTGATCACAGCCTGCCAATGTTCTAAAGCGGCGGTGTCGTCTGGATGGTCACACAAGGCAAACGCCACTAACGCTGGAGAGGCTTTTAATGCCCCCGTTGCTGTAATGAGGTTCAAAATACCAATGGTTTTGAGGACGTTCAAGACCGCCTCGTTCTGCGTTTGAGCATCCTGAATCAAGCCCTGAATCTCTACCCAACGTTGCAGATTAATGCGAGACGCTAGACCAGTAGCGGCTTCCACAAAATAGTCATAAAGCTGGTGCAGTTGCAGCGTCGGTATCCGATCGCCATCAAAGGTGCTAGCAGTCAGAAATTCGGTCAACCCATGGGGTTCATGGCTCGTCAAGAACGTAAACAGGGAGCGATCGTTCTGGGCATAGCGCGTACAGAGCAGCGGTAACACCAGCGCCGTCATTGGATGCAGAGGATAGGCAGCACTTAAATCTTTGGCGGCAATGCCTTGACCCACTAAAACAGGCTTCAGTGCCTTGAACCAGGCTTTGGCGGTTTGGTCGCAAACTGATGCTAGGCGGTCTGAAGCCTCGCCTTCGGAGCGCTCAATGGCTTGCCCAATCAGCCGGGTCATTTGGCTAGCAGACTCAGTGAACTGCATCGTTTCAAAGCGCCCCTGGATTTTGGTCCATTCGTTTTGCTCGATCGCGCTGAGTCGTTCGCTGTACCCTGCAAACGATTGATGCAGTAGCCCCACGAAATGCACTTGATACTTGCCTTTGTAGCGCAACTCTGCAATCTGTTGCAGTAGATAAAGATCGTCAGTGCCGCCATGATTCACGGCATATTCCAGATTTTTGCCTAACTCATCAAGGACTAACAGCACCTGCGTTTTGGCAGCTTGAGTCACCTGTTCTAAGAGGGTCAACACTTGCTGATTGGTGATCTGGCAGCGCCCTACAGCGACTTCAGCGCCCCAATCCGTCAGCGTTTGGAACCAATCAGGTTTCTGCTTGCGCGACCAAAACTCCTGACAACCGTTTGCTAATGCCCGCATGACCGTCCAACTGAGTGGCTCTCGCTGCCCAACCGCCACACAACGTAGTAAGCCCTGAGGTGGCAGCGTCTCAAGAATTTGCTCTAGGAGAGGACTCTCTTTAGGCAATGCCTGTTCGGTAACATGCCACGCCTGGTTCGCTGCTTTGCTGTTTTCGGGCGCACAGAGCGCCGTGAGATAGTTCGCAAAGGCTGATTTCCCGGTGCCATACACGCCAATCAGTGTCCAAGCCCGCTGTGCTTTGGGGTTCTCGAACGCGGCTAGCATGCGCTGCAACGCTTCGAGCGATCGCTCTGTCAGCACGTAGCTTTCCACAGCATCAGGGTTGTCAAAATCGCGCTCCAGGTTGATAGAGCGGTGATAGCGACGATGCAGGCTGAAGTAATGGGAAAGAGCGGTCACGTCAGCTTACCTCGTGGCATAGTACCTGTTCAGGATATCCTCTGCCATCTGTAATGGCTGACCCAGGAAGAAAAACTCTAGCTTTCCAGCGACATCGGCAATCCCTAACGTGGCGATCGCTCCCCCTCTGTCGTTCGTAAAGCGTGAGCAGTACTCAATGGCTTCGTACAGAGCACTTTCCGTGAGCCGAAACACCAAGCCTGGGCTACCGCGATCGTACAGGAGCTTTACCACTGGAACGTTCTGCACGCCTTCGGCGAACTGTCCAACATAGCGGAGGCAGGCGTACACGACTATCTCGGCTGGCAAGGTAGGTTTAGCGCCAATCCGAAACGTGTAAGAGCGGGCATTCCCGGCAGACCGAATTAGCCCCAGGTCTGCGAACGGGCAATCGAGCGACTCTTCACTCGCCGAAGCCTTGAACTGCTGTGAGCCATACATCCGCAGTAGACAGTTCATATCTTTACGAAGCGAGGAATCCGCCACTCTCGCCGCTTCCCGATCTCGGTAGTCACAGAGTTGGTTAAAAAGCTCGTCAACGGTAAATTCCACGCCACGAAATTGATTGAACACAAAAGCCCACGTTGTTGCGGAGCAAGGATCTTCCAGCAGTTTCCAATGGAGCAGCCAGAGGGACGCTGGATCTTCCAGATAGGGGTCCCACCCGGATGATCCGAGAAGCTGCTTGCCAAACTCAGTCGGGCAATTCTCGTGCCGAGAGGCTTCGCCAACGTCTTCCAGCAGCTTGAAGGCTGAACACCAGTAGCGGATGGAGCGCACCATGTTTTTGCCTACCCCTAGCCGCACCGTCGCGTCATCTTGCAAAAAGATGGCAGGATCTTGAGTCGCTTGGTCAACCCCTTTTTTGAGCCAACCAAACCGAGGGTGAAA
Source organism: Tildeniella sp. (assembly GCF_059505325.1). Lineage (NCBI taxonomy): Bacteria > Bacillati > Cyanobacteriota > Cyanophyceae > Oculatellales > Oculatellaceae > Tildeniella > Tildeniella sp. The sequence goes on along the minus strand of NZ_JCACKI010000008.1, from coordinate 4,233 downwards.
AGTCTCGTGACGGGCGAAGGCTTGGCGAGTGGCTGGGGCTTGTGGAGTGCTGACAGTCATGAATTTTAACGTCTTCTGCAATTAACCTAAAACCAGACTGAAACAGGGATCTGAAAAGTCATGACTTGCATAATGGGTGCTATCGCAACTTGATTGCGCTTTACATTACTGCAAAATGGACTCAAAAGAGCGATTGCAGATCGAAAATCATGGAGCTAGCCCCCAATCTTTACCCTAACTTCTCAGTTCTGACTACGCTTTGCCAGCGCAGCAAGGTAGGCAAACTTTTGCCGGATGCGCTGTATGTTCACGTTTCAGCCTTGCCAGCCTTAGATCCGATTTTGCAGGACTATGAGAAGGAAGCTCGCCAAATCGCCGCCCCGCCAGAAGTCGCCACGCTGGTTAAGTTCAATACTGAAAAGCCGAGCGTTTCTTATCTGGTTTACCCTGACTTCGATGCGAACCCTCATCCTGCCCTGCAAGCTAGCATCCAGGTTGATCTGCGGAGCCGCGAAGTCAACTATCGAAACTATAGCGACACGGGCAACCCATTTATCCTTCATCGGAAGGAAAGCTTTGTTACAAGCGACTATCCGCTCTATCAGCAGTTTGTCGCTCTAACCCGCCAAGAAGAAGCACTCGGACTGCTCAGTAATCCGCGATCGATTGGCACTCGTTTAGCTTGGGAACAACGGCTAACAGAGTGTCAAGTTGTCTTTCAAGGGCACACGCTAGTTCATCGATCGCTCCCCAACGCCCAGAGTTCAACGGTCAAAATCGATCGTCACAAAGCAGCAATTAGCCGCAATGATTTTTCCAAGCCGATGCGGTTGGCACTAGAATCAGGGTTGTTTAGCCAGCAGACAACCTTTTTTGATTACGGATGTGGTCAGGGCGGTGATCTGGAACGGGTTGCTAAGTTGGGCTACACCAGTTCCGGGTGGGACCCCCACTACCGTCCCGACATGGCTTTGATGGCGGCAGATGTCGTGAATCTGGGGTACGTCATCAACGTGGTTGAGTCTCAGACAGAGCGGCGGGAAGCGCTGATCAAGGCGTGGGAGCTAACCCAGCAAGTTTTGATTGTGGCGGCGCAGGTATTGATTGCTCAGGGGAATAGCCAGATTGCTTATGGGGACGGCGTAATTACGAGCCGCAACACGTTTCAGAAGTATTACGATCAGGAGGAACTGAAGCTTTACATCGACCAGGTGCTGGGAGTGGATGCCGTTCCAGTAGCGTTGGGCATCTATTTTGTGTTTCGGGATGAGGCACAGGCGCAGAATTTTCGGGCATCTCGGTTTCGATCGCGCGTTTCTGTTCCCAAGGTGCAACTCAGTAATAAGCGCTTTGAGGATTACAAGGAACGGCTGGCTCCGCTAATGACGTTTTTCACCGAGCGGGGACGGTTGCCGACGCTGAAGGAATTACCTGAGATGGAGGCACTCAGCACTGAATTTGGCAATTTGCGCCGAGCATTCCAAATCGTCTTGCAGGCGACAAACCCGCAGGAGTGGGATGCAATCAGCGATCGCCGCCGGGGAGATTTACTGGTTTACCTGGCGCTGAGTCACTTTGGTCATCGCCCAAAACTGCGCGACCTTGCGCCTGTGGTGCAAACTGACATCAAAAGTCTGTTTGGTGGCTATCAGCAAGCTTGCACCGCAGCCGACTTGATGTTGATGAGTCTGGGCAATTTGGCGGTGGTGGCAGAACGATGCCAGAACAGTCCGATCGGGAAAAAGCTACCGGGTTCGCTTTGGGTGCATGTGTCGGCGATCGAAACCCTTGACCCGCTGCTACGCCTTTACGAAGGCTGTGCCTCGCGGACGATCGGTCGTCCTGAAGAAGCAAACGTGATTAAATTTCACTGCCGCAAGCCCAAAATCACCTATCTGGTCTATCAAGACTTTGATGCTGACCCGCATCCGGCTTTGCACACCAGTATGCAGATTGACCTGCGAGATTTGCATGTTCAGTACCGCGACTATGACCTGAGCGACAACCCACCTCTACTGCACCAAAAGGATTTACTGGTTGCACCTGACTACCCTGGCTACGAAAAGTTTGCCAAGCTGAGTCGGCAGGAGGAGGATTGGGGGTTGTTGGAGGCACTAAGAAAGGATAGCGGTTGCGACAGCCTGTGCGTTAGCACGCATCGGCGAGGCTGGCTAAAGTGCCTGGAAGACCACTGTGCTGAGTTGAAGGGGCATCGGGTGGTGTGGCAGAAGGATGCTGATCCGTATAGGGTGAAGTTGTTGAAAGCTATTCAGCGACAACGCAGCCATTGCGTCACAACTAAGGAGAATCTTCAAACAGAGCCGTCAAATCCTGATAGCCACTCACAACCCTGAGCACTTCGATATCGTCGTTGAGGAGACGGTAAAAAATTAAGTACGGCTCGTAAGGCAAACTGCGTGAGCCGGGGTAGAGTTCATCCCGTTTGCGACCAATCTGAGGAAATTGAGCAATTCGCTGAAGGGTTGAATCAATACCGCTCAGGAATTGTTCCGCACTGACTAAACTGCTTTGGGCAGCAAGATAGTCTGCGATCGCTTCGATATCTTGACTGGCGCGGGGTGTAATGCGACAAACTCGACTCATGTTTGAGAGTGGCGTTGGTGTAACCGTTGGCGAATCGCTTCGATTTCGCTTGTTGCATCTAGAAGCTCTCCCCGTTCGGCTTCCAACGCACCCAGCAACACTTCACGCCGCAATTCTTCAAATCGTCCCTGATAGATTTGCTCCTGCTCTGCCAGGGTTCGCAGCCCTGCAAGCAATATCTCATCCAATGAAGTGTACTTACCACTGGCGATCTGGCGATCGGCAAACTGCTGTAAATCCGGTGGAAGCGGCAGGGTCATTATCGTACTTGCGCGAAGAAGACTTACTTGCTATTAAGTTTAACTTACCTGCGCGATCGGCGGGGGTGGCTTAAGTGCCTGAAAAAACGCTGCACTAAGTTGAAGAGAGTTCAGGTAGTATGACTGAAGGATGCTGCTCCCCATCGAACAATTACTGCTCATTTTTAGTTGAGTCTAGGGAAAACACTGTTTTGAACGAGGAACTTAAGAAAAGGCTACAAAGCGAAATAGAGAAGAGCGGTTTTCCATTGGAGCTTGATATCACAGAAAAGCTTCGTGATTTGGAAGGGGATGATCATTTTCTGGTTTTCCCAAATATTTCGTATGTGGATCTTAAAGGTGCATCTCATGAAATAGATGTTCTTGCACTTTATAACGTGAATGAGGAAGATAATACCTATCCTTTTGGAGCCACAGGTATTTTACTAGTTATTGAGTGTAAGAAGTCATTTGATAAACCCTGGGTCTTTTTTGAAGAATTCACTGATCCACTAACTTTGCTCGGTTTAGGTAGCAAGGTTGATTATTGCACTGATCTCAATATTTCCAAAAAGTCTATAAGTCTTTTAATAGCCTGTGCAAATTCGTCATTTAGTGGTCATCATTACAACAATTGCTCCTTTTATAATGACTCTCCTCTTGCTCAAGCTAGAACGTATTTTGAGGCATTTAGATCTTTGGATGTACCCAGCACAATTCATAAAGCGGTCTTAAGTTGTTTTTATGCTAAATCATTCGTGAAAAGATGGTTTAATAAATCTGATCGCGGAAAAGATCTTAAAAACCAACGTTCTTTTATTATTCAAAATGTGATTGTTCTTGATGGAGAGCTTATTCTAGCTTCAAGACGAACAAACTCTTTTGACATTGAGCCAGTAAATCATTTATTACTAAGAACAACAGACAGTGTGTCAAGTGTTGAAGATTCAAGTACCTCTTTGATAGGAAGTGAAGTTATAATTGATGTTGTTAAAGCTTCTTTCTTTGAGGAATACATAGAAATCTGCAAGAGCGATGCAAAACTATTCAAGAAACACATTTCTGAAGTTTATTTGTCAGGACTACTAGAGCTTTCGTAGCCAGGAATGGATGGCGTAACCTCTTAATTCAGAGTATTAACGCCTGTCCATGTTGAACTCAAAACCATTAGAAGTAATTTTAATGCCGATTGCTCCTCTGAAGTCAGGGCTTACAATTGCAGCTAAGATCGTTACCAGAGTTAGAAAAATTACTGTGTTCGCAAGATTACCAGTAGATGGAAAAACCCTCCTCAAAATTTGAGGTAAATTCTCTACCTTTACAGGGTTAACAGATGGGTAGTGCTCAAGATGTAATGATGGAGAAGTAGAGTCTTTGCAGTTCTCCTACC
>NZ_JCACKI010000007.1:0-8803 GCF_059505325.1 Tildeniella sp. | reverse complement strand
GCAGAGGAAGCAGAGGAAGCAGAGGAAGCAGAGGAAGCAGAGGAAGCAGAGGAAGCAAGACGGACTCAAAGCTCCACCTCCTCATCCCCCCACCTCCCCATCTCCCCATCTCCCCATCTCCTCCTCTCCCCATCTCCCCATCTCCTCTCCCCTCACCTCCTCGATCGCCTCGCCGAACAACAGCAACTTCTGACCAAATTCATCGCGCTGGCTGACCGGAAGCCTGTTTTTGCAGTGCCGCAGCAAGCACAAGAGCCAATGGGGGCGATCGCGCTGGATGATCTCTTCACGCAAATTCAACCAGCGAAAGTGGCATCAGCCCTCATCACCGCACCGCACCTCCAGATGCCTGCTAAAATTCCGCCTGGTTTTGGCGATTTTGTGGCAGCAGGGCGACAACTGATCCTGGTCGGCGGCAAGGGTGGTGTGGGCAAAACAACAGTGGCAGCGGCGATCGCGTGGGGCATGGCAGAGCGCTATGGCGATCGTAAGATTCGAGTCATTTCCATCGATCCAGCCCACTCGCTGGGCGATGCGTTTGGGCAGGTGCTGGGACATGAGCCGATCGCGCTGACACCGAACTTGAGCGGTCAAGAAATCGATGCCGAACAGGTACTGGGTCAGTTTCGACAGGATTATTTGTGGGAACTGGCAGAAATGATGAGTGGGGAAACGAGTGATGGTGATACCACGCTCAAGCTTGCCTACGGTCCTGAAGCGTGGCGCAAAATTGTCTCGCAGGCGCTTCCTGGTATTGATGAGATGCTGTCGCTGATCACAGTCATGGAGTTATTGGAATCGAAAGCGCAAGACCTGATTGTGCTGGATACCGCTCCTACAGGGCATTTGCTGCGTTTTCTGGAGATGCCGTCCGCGATGGGTGACTGGCTTGCCTGGATCTTTAAGCTGTGGCTGAAGTATCAAGACGTATTGGGACGCACCGACCTGATGGGACGATTGCGGACGCTACGGCAGCGTGTGATGCAAGCACAGAAAAAGCTGAAAGATCCCAAGTACACCGAGTTTATTGGTGTGATTCAGGCGCAAGCAGCCATTACAGCCGAAGCGCAACGGCTGGCAGAAACGCTAGATACGATGGGCGTGGCTCAACATTATATTGTCCATAATCGCTTTGAACCGGGTCAGAAGCTGGCAGAAGGACTCTTCTCGGAACGGACGATCGTGCACCTCCCAGGCTTACCACGCTCGATCGCACCCAGCGATCGTCTGCAAATGGCAGCAAAATTATTGTTTTAATCAGCAGCGATGACGGTAGGCATCGCTAGAATACTGGTACTATCCATTCTGCATGAGCCGTCTGCTGACCTTTTGAAGGAAAGGAGTGATGTTTTTTGAGATTCTGCCACTACGAGCAGTGGTTTTTCAAATACTGTTTTTATTGATTGCGATCGCGCTTGAGGCTCTGGTCTTTTACAGAACGCTGAGTCTGGACTACAAGACCAGTATGCAATATGCCGTTAGCGTTAATCTACTTTCAACCTTTGTTGGTTGGCTGTGTTTTTTTATTGGTCAGCCCTTTTTACCCCTGGCATGGCGCGTTCAGTTGATCAGCTTTATCTTTTTTGAACAGTTTTATGCCGACCCTATGCTGCTGAATGTAGCCCCAGTCCTGATCATCCTTACGCTAGGTATGTTCCTAGGCACCTTTTTAATTAAGCTCAAGGGATTAGATTTTTTGGAGCTTCTTTTAGAGAAAAATGAGAAGCCGAGTAGTGCGATCGAAGCTAAGCCTTTACGCTTTCGTAGACAGCAGAAACCGCTAGTTGGGTTTCGTAGCAACAGTAGAATCTATGCTGTTCTGGTTGCAAATGCGGTGAGTTTTAGCGTCATTTTAGTCCTTCTTTTCCTGCGTCTCATACTGGTTTAATGGCACAGTTTGATCTTTTTCGTTAGGCAGTCTCAGGTCGCATGGCAGATTTATTTAACTTTTTAGGACAACTAATCAGAGCGTTAATTCCTACTAGCTTAGGCTCCTGGCAAGCGCTTTTTTGGTTTGCAATACTTGCCTTAATTGTTTGGAATCTGGGCTTTAATCTTGCCATTAGAAATGTTGTTCTTTCGGTACTCAGTATCGATGATGTTTTCAAGCAGTTACGTAAAACGCTCACGCCACCCAAGCCAGATTCCTGGCAGACATTGCTTTGGATTAGTATTTTTTCTTGGGCAATGTCACTCCTACCAGAGAGCGTCTTTATTCAAGGTTTTATTGCTACCTGCGCCTGGTTTTTTCTCATTCCGGGCATTCATTGGTTTCTGCATGAAGAGAAACTCAAAGTTTTTGACCTGACGATTAACGTCAAAAAGGATTTAACGATCAATGGCATCTGGTTGGGTCCCTGGATTACCGGAGCCTTGGTCTGTATGCTGCTGTCCTCAGGTCTGTTGGATAATCGTGCCTCAGTGGCTTTGATTGGCTGGGCACCGATTTCAGCAATAATCGCCGCCTTGCCAAAATTTATTGCAATGGGTCCCAAGTACAAAACCCCTGATCCGCCTGCACGCCAGGAACTCGTGATTTTGCTGCTGACCAATCTGCTTCTAAGCTGTTGGTTTCAACTGTTTTTTCTGACTCAATCTTGGCTGGTTGATTACCCCAGTCTGCTGACAGAGGATTTAAGTAGAAGTGCGTTTGTTGTGAAGCTTGCCAGCAATCGTCCACCGTCTCGCGGTGTCCTGATTTTGGATCAGGCTGAGACGATCGTTCGAGAACAGTTAGACGGACGACCCTGGTCGCAGGTCGAACGATGGCTGTACGACTTAAAACCACAAATGCAGCAAGTAGAAACGACCGTCATGAGTCGATTGCCTCCAGTGAAGGAGAATGAACTGTGGCGTTTAGATGGGCAGGTCTTGCCGAGAACCGAGTACCAGCTTCAAATGGCGGCAGTTTGGCAAGGTCCATCGGCTGCTGGATCTGGGTACTATTTGATGAAACCCTGTCAAATTACCCGCATTTCTGATACGCGACGATCGATCGCGCGCACGGTTGCTTCAACTCAGATTGCCAGAGTAACCTGTGATGCTACGACCAGTCCCAAAGCAGGGCAACCGGAGGGATGAGAGAGGGGATAAGGGGTAGGAGGATAAGTTACCTGTTGACGTGTTGATTCATCGGCAGCACTGGCGCAAATCTGCTGTCGAGATGTTTGGAAGCCTTGACCACAGGAAGATTTTGACCGTTTTACAACAAGCATGAGTTTGAGTAATAAGGCGATGAATGCAGCTAGAACGTTGGTGATTACGACAAATGTGTTTCGTGAGGTCATGCGCGATCGCGTGCTGTATTTGATTGGCTTGTTCGCTCTTTTCTTGATTGCTTGCGTCCGGTTGCTGCCCGAAATTGCGGCGACCACTGATCAAAAGATCTTGCTGGACGCAGGTTTAGCCGCGATGAGTTTGCTCGGCTTGGTGATTGCTGTTTTTGTGGGCACGGGGCTGATTAACAAAGAGATTGAAAAGCGCACGGTACTGGTGCTGATGGCGAAACCGATCAGTCATACAGAGTTCATTGTGGGCAAGCATTTGGGACTGTCGGCAGTGCTGGCGGTATTGATCGCTGCCATGACAGCCATTTATATGACAGTGTTAGTCTTCGATCGCGTGGCGTTTCCGGTGGGCAGCATCCTTGTCTCGTCGGTATACCTGTTTCTTCAGCTTGCGCTGGTAACGGCTGTGGCGATCGCGTTTGGTGTCTTTACCAGTTCGCTGCTGGCAACGCTGCTGACCTTTGCAGTTTATTTTATGGGCAACTTTAGCCGCGATTTGGTGACATTGGGAACCCTCAGCAAAAATCCAGCCGTTGAAAACATGACCCGCAGCCTTTATCTGGTGCTGCCGGATCTGGCACGACTGGATCTCAAAAACCAGGCAGTGTATGGTCAGTTGCCCAGCCCTACATTGCTGCTGGAGAATGCGCTTTATGGAATTCTCTATACGGTTGTACTGCTGGCGATCGCCACCTTTGTCTTTTCCCGACGCGAATTTTAGCTCTACGCTGGAATGGTTTTAGCTAGCGAGTTTGCTCCAAGCGACGTAGGGCAAGCGCGATGCCGTTGCTTTAACTTGCTCTGCCTGAGCCACCAGTTGCCCACACGCATCCCAGGTGCCGCTGAGCATCATTTGACGAACCCCATCGCCCATTACGACAGGCACTGCAACATCGCCGTACTGCACGGTCAATGCTTCTAAATTGATGGTTACAGGCAGATCAGGCGTTGCGACGATCGCCTCCTGCAATTGTTTCACCGCTTCGGGAGCAGCCGTCACGCAGGGAATGCCCATTGCCACACAGTTGCCAAAGAAGATTTCGGCAAAACTCTCGCCGACGATCGCTTGTATGCCCCACTTTGCAAGCGCTTGGGGTGCATGTTCCCGCGATGACCCGCAGCCAAAGTTGTTATTTACTACCAGAATGGTTGCGCCCTGATACTGGGCTTGGTCAAATGAATGCTGCCCGTTCGTCTGCTTGCGATCGTCGGCAAACACTTCAGCACCCAGCCCATCAAAGGTCACGCAACGCAAGAACCGTGCTGGAATGATGCGATCGGTGTCAATATCATTACCAACCAGAGGAATGCCGCGCCCCGAAACCGCTTTGACTTCACTTACCATAGAACGTACCGATAGCTAAGACTATTCAGTATAGAACGGATCAATAGCGCAATGTCAGTGCAGCGAAAGCTTGTACGACTGTCGGAACTGGGACGATCCCTGATGCAGCACCCCGATCACTCCATGTCACCGTGCTGTATCAGGAGATGAGATGTTATCCGCAGCAGCAAGGCTCAGGTCATAGTTGGTTGAGCCAGACGCATCAGAGACGACCACAATTTCATAGAAGCCGGATTCTGCTAACTTGCCAGACCAGCTTGTTTTAGCTGAGTCATCCAGTAGCGCGGCAGCTTTGCTGGTCGGCGGATAGATGGAGAGACGAGTGGCTTGGTTTGCCTGTAATTTGATTTGAATGACCTGTTCTTTGGTTAGCTGAGCAATGTATGCCTTGCCTTCGCCTGCTTTGAGCAAGCCGCTGACCTGTTGACTAAACTGTCCTTCTGGAACTTTGATGGTTTCTAGCGCGGTGCCAGCTTTGACCGCATTGAGTTGCTCGGCGGCGATCGCCTGCCACACCTGACCGATCGGCTGGTTCAAAAGATTCTGGCGCGGCTGATCGGGAAAGAGATTGAAAAAGCGTGCATCGGTGAGGTCATTGAGCGCCCGACTGCTGAGGTTAAGCTGATTGACGGCTGTCTGTCGTGCTTGCAAATCGGCATCAGTGTATTGTCCCAGGCGCGATCGGGCATCACTGCTGAGGGGTTTGAGTTGATCTAGCCATTGGTTGGCAAGCTGATCCCACTCAGCGCGGAAGGCTGCATCGGCTTTGTCTGTCGTCAGTTGTCGCCCGCGTCGGTCTGGATGCTTGGCGTAGAACGCTTCATTCACCAGGCTTGAGAGAAAGCCTGCGTCAATGCCCAGAGACTCACGGCGCTGGTTCAACGCTTGTTTGCGGTCTTGCTCTGCCTGCGAAAGTTGAGGGATGGGCGGCTTCGTGACAGCCGTGGTTGGTTTAGACGGTTGGGTTTGAGGCTGCTTGGGCTGCCAATCGTGGGCAATCCACCAGGTAAACCAGGCTGTACCTGCCGCTAATAAAAGGAGGGCGATCGCGCCAAAACCAGAGGCTCGTCTGGGGCGCTTGGCAGGTGGATAGACCGTTGCCGCCTGAGTGAATTGCCCCACCTGAGCGGGCGCAACCGCCAGAGTTGCTGGATAGAGTGCCGAGGGCGATCGGTACTCATTTGGCGGTTGGGTGGCGCTATTGTCCAAGGCTGACAAGCTGCTGCCTAATGCTTCCAGCACTGCCTGCGCTGACTGGTAGCGTTTGGCTGGATTGGGATCGAGCATTCGATTCAGGATTGTCACCAACTTCGGGCTAAGGTTGACCTGTCGCTGCCATTGACGGCGATTGCCTGCCAGTAGATCCTGCGGTTCCTTACCTGTCAGCAAGACCAGCACTGTTGCAGCCAGCGCATATAAATCGCTGTGCGGAAAGACTTCGCCCCGATCCATCTGTTCACTGGGGGCATAGCCTACTTTGCCCAGACGGGTGATGTTGACGGGTGTTGCAGCCAGCGATCGCCTGAGCTGAGAATTCACCTCTGCTGCTGCCTGCTTCACACCACCAAAATCAATTAAGATTGGCGACCTATCTGCTGTCCGCAGCATTAAATTATCGGGTGAAATATCCCGGTGAATCACACCACAGGCATGGATGTAATCCAAGACGGGAAGGAGTTGGAGCAGCAGTTGCGTGATTTCTGGTTCCGTGAAGGGATGGTTTTGAGCTTGGCGCGATCGCAGCAATGCCTGATACGTTTCGCCCTCAACATAGTCTTGTACTAAAAAGAGCCGTCCTTTCCCCTGCCAGTCTGCCTGAAACAGTTCCCGAAAGCGCGGAATCTGCGGGTGTTGAAGTTTGTATAGAATGCCTGCCTCCCGCTCAAACAGTTCTTCTGCTTTATGTAGCGCCTCTGTCCCTTGAACCTGCGGCGCAAATTCTTTCAGCACGCAAAACTCATGAAACCGATTGGTATCTTCTGCCAGGTAGGTGCGCCCAAAACCTCCATGCCCCAACTCATGCAAAACGCGATACCGTAACCCCAGCGTTTGTCCTGCCAACCCGCCTAATGGCAATCCCGACGATGCAGGCAACATCTCACCACAGAGACGGCAAAAGCGATTATCGTCAGGATTGTTGTGCCCCTGGCTGCAAAAGAGAGTCTTCATGGGTTCCGCAATGGTGAAAGGAGAGTGTCAGGGAGTCGGATATGGGGATTGGGGTTATTAGGTGTAGGGCGGCGATCGTACGGTTGGCTTAATGCAGTCTCCATCATACCCACCGCAAAAGTGGTCATTAGCAGTTTTGTGGTGTAGAAGTAGAAGGCAGAGAGAGTTGTTGGTTACTGGTTGTTAGTTGTTGGAAGGAAGCAGCGGTCAGCCGTCAGCCGTCAGCGGTCAGCGGTCAGCGGTCAGCGGTCAGTAATCAAGAGTCTTCTCATCTTTTAGCCTTCATCCTTTAGCCTTCATCCTTTAGCCTTTATATCCCGCCCCTCACTCCTCACCCCTCTCTTCTTCCATGACCTTCCACCTCGGCTGTGCAATTTGGGCGTATAAGGGTTGGCTGGGAGAGTTATTTCCTTCTGATAGCCGCGCTGCCGATTTTTTGCGTCTTTACAGTCGTCGTTTTACGGCTGTAGAGGGGAATACGACGTTTTACTCGATCCCGGATGCGGCTACCGTTGAGCGTTGGGCAACAGAAACACCGGACGGGTTCAAGTTTTGCTTGAAGTTGCCCAAAAGTTCAACTCACAACGGGCTGTTGCAGCCTGCGCTTCCTGGGACGTTAGATTTTTTGGAAAAGATGCGTGGGTTGAGCGATCGCCTCGGTCCCTTTTTCGCCCAACTGCCACCCAGCTACAGCCCATTGAGTTTTGCCGATTTAGAAGCCTTTCTCACCGCGCTCCCACGCGACGAAGCAGAGTTTGCGCTGGAAGTGCGACACCCCGACTGGTTCAAAGCACCCCACGCTGACAACCTGACCGCACTGTTGGAACGTTTGGGTGTAGGGCGCGTTTTACTGGATACTCGTCCGATTTATGACGCACCCGATGATTCGCAGTTGCACTCCGATCGCAAAAAGCCCAAACTGCCCCTACAGCCCAGTGTCACGGCTCCCTTCAGTCTGATTCGCTTCATCAGCCATCCTGATTTGGATCTAAATCAACCGTTTTTGGCTGAATGGGTCGCGCTGGTAGGGCAATGGCTCCAACAAGGAACCCGCATCTATTTCTTTGTGCATTGTCCACTGGAAGAGCGATCGCCTGCCAACGCGAACTACTTGCAACGTCTTTTAGAACAGCAGCATGTTCCCGTGCCGCCGCTGCCCTGGAATGCGATCGCACAGGAAACACCCACTCAACTGACACTGTTTTGAAAGCGCGCGCGTTTTGAAAGAGAGTCCCTCCAAAGCAACGCGCTCATTCATGCTGGCGTTTGCTTACGCCGTCAAAAGTGTGTCTGGCAGTGCTGCTAAGACTCGTTGAAAGGGCGCTGTATCACCTAGCCCCTTTGCCAGAATGAGGGAGCCTTGAATCTGCAAAATGGCATCTTCAGCACGCTGTCGAGCGGTTGCAGCCTCTACGCCTGCGTCGATCGCCACACCTGCCAGCGCATCAATCCACACATTCAGCGCCTGTTGAATCTGCTCATGGAAGATATCGTTTGCCTCGCCCAGCGCCAGCATTGCCAGCAAACAAGCTCTCTGACCGTGATTGTAATACGCGTCCACGCTGTGAGCCATGGTCAGCAGTCGATCGATCGGCGCGATCGGGCTACGTAATGGCACCAGCATCCCCTCCTCTAGCTTGAGTTTCAGGTAATCCAGCACGGCGGCTGCCATCTCCTCTTTTCCGTTTGGAAAATGGTGGTAGAGACTCGCTTTGCCCAAACCTGTCGCGTTCGACAGTCGTGCCAGCGTTGCACCGTCATAGCCATACTGCCGAAAAACCTCCACAAGACGGACAACCGCTTCCTCTCTCAGCATTTATTGATCCCAACTGCACTATTGACAGCATACCGAACGATCAGTACAGTAGTGTTGTACCGAACGATTGGTACATTCGCAGGTTGATTTGAGCGGTCAGCGGTCAGCGGTCAGCGGTCAGCCAAGAATTTAAAGCTGATAGCTGATAGCTGATAGCTGATAGCTGATAGCTGATAGCTGATAGCT
>NZ_JCACKI010000006.1:0-140895 GCF_059505325.1 Tildeniella sp. | reverse complement strand
GCGCGATACGATGGTGTCCATAGCTGAGACCGTTACTTCAAAACCAGTCTCAGCTCTTCTTGTGTCAATTTCTGTTCGTCGAACTCACGTTGCTTTAGGAAATAGAAACCGACTGACGCGATGGACTAACGTGGTGGAAACCGAAAACAATGTAAAACCAATCAACGGATGCACAGTTGCTAACGGAATTGGAGTTTTGAGGTGAATCGTCAGAAATTGCAATCCCAACAGCACTGGCAAACTGGCGGTGAGGCTTCGCACTCGGCGAGGGACGGTGATGCGATACGCCCATGCGAACAAAATCAGAGACAAGCTACTGTAGCCGCGCACCAGCCAAACGTGAGCCTGCCACCACTCCGGGTTGTAGAAATAAGCCAATCCCACCGTCAACACTTGGGCATTCAAGCAAAGGTTAAAGCCCACGACGAGGATGAAAAAGCCCATCAATGTCCAATGCACTGAGGTTTGAGTCTGGGTGTCACTGATGGTTTCAGCTTCAGAATGCTGCAATTGACTGGGAAATCCGGCGGCAGTGAGGCGATCGGCTAACTCACCTAAATTTACCCCTGTGTCGCATTCAACTGTTGCGGTTTCAGTCGCTAAATCAACTATTACTGAATCTACGCCCGATTGCTGAAGCAATTGTGTTTCAACAGCTTTTACACAAGTTGCACAGTGCATTCCCCCAACGCTGAGTTTCACTGTTGTTTGAGTAGCGGGAGAAATTACGATTGGATCTGAAGAACGTGACATATTCGATGTGAATGTTTGTGGCAGTACAACCAGATTAAGAACAACAAACTGACTCTGCATAGACCTCGATCGGGTACACTTTGCTGCTGCAACACTGGCAAAAGATGCCCTCACCGACATAGACTGCTCTGTCAGGAAATTTAAGCCTTTAGAGCCATTACCCGTTCTGATGCTTGTCGTGCAGCCCTGCGAAATTCGTTGAATCCTGCCTCGTATTTCTGCATCACTTTTTGGGTCAGATCAGTCCCCGCCAACTCAGGACTGCCCGTACCATAAGGAGGATGAGGGGCATACTCAAGAGTCAATTCAACTTCTTTAGCCGCATCTTCACCGCGGAGCTTTCCCAGCACAATTAAGCCTGCATCAAAAGAACCCGAAACCGGACTGGCTGTAATGCGATTGCGATCGACCACGACCTTGCCTCCCTTCACTGGAATCGCGCCAAAACTGGGAAGTTCATCAATGAGTGAGAAACTTGCTGTGGCACGATACCCGTTGAGCAAACCCGCCGCACCTAAGATGAGGCTGCCTCCGCAAATACCAATTAAGTATTTTGCTTGCTTACCTTGCTCTGCCAAAAAGACTAACGCCTCATCTGACAACAACCCTGTAGTGGCTCCAATACAGAGAACATCAAGGTTCAACGGGCATTCTGCGAAGGTGGTTGTCGCGTGCATTGGGAAATTGGGATAGCCAACAATGAGATCTTTGTCCTGCCAAATGAAATGAATCTCACAGTTAGGAACAACGCTAAATATGGTGTAGACCCCGATGATGTCTGGGATGTAGCAGTTTGGACTAATGAAAATACCGATGTTTAATTTTTCTCCATCTTGAGTACTCATTTTTGCTTCTCCGTTTAACTTATTTCACAAGCAGTTGACTAACCCAAGATAGTCGCTGATCCTCAAATGCAGATAGACCTCGATCGGGTACACTTTGCGGCAATATCCGATGATTATGGAGGCGATCGCAGAACTCGACAAGATTGACAGGGTGTCGTTTGACAAATCAAGTTATTTAACTGACTGTATTAGTAATACTGATGCAACTAACGATGGAAAATTCGTTGCAATGTTTGTTTCAGGCGATCGCCAAGGCTCAAGACGAATCAGAACTGCGACAGCCCGTCATGGCGCAAGTAGGCGAATATTTTGCCGCCACCCGCTGGGGACTAATGTTTCTGGATGAATTTCCCACTGTCGATGCCAACACTCCAGGCATCATCAGATTGGCGCTGTCGCTCGACCACAATCCTGTCTTACGCTACCTGGTGGAACGTCACGCCCCCGTGCATGAGGAAGTTATCTTACCACCGGGAGTTTGGCAAACGATTTGTCCCCGCGCCGATCATGGGCATGTGATGACGGGACCGATCGTCCATAACGGTCAACTGGTCGGTGGCATTGCCTTCACCCGCCATCGGGATAATTCAGCGTTTGATGCTCAAAACCTGGCAGATTTAAGTGCGCTCTGTCTGCATCTGTCTACTCGATTGGCGGCGTTGAGAGTGCAGCCTATTGCTTTACCAACATTGAACTACGATAAATTAACTTCCCGCGAATCCCAAATTGCCGAATTGGTGGCGCAGGGGTTAACCAGTGCCGAGATTGGTGCCGCTCTCTGGATTACCGAGAATTCTGTTAAGCAAGCGTTGAAGCGGATGTTTCGCAAGTTGAAGGTGTCGTCTCGCGCTGAGATGGTGGCTCAGTTGGCTGGCAGGGAGGCAGGGCGATCGTCCTCACAGATCAGCGCCATGTGAGCGTTCAAACCTTAATCTCTAATAGGGTTAAGCAAATTTCCCAGTTCAAACAGTTGAACCCCTATCAAAGCTGACTGCTTAGACCAACGTTGCGGTTGAGCGACTGCCGATGACCTTTGCTACAACAGTGACTAACTTTGCTAGTCTGCTCCAACCGAGTCGTTATGCTGCAATTCGACACTAATTGAACTTGCTTTTCTCATACTCTTGCTGCAACATCGACATAATGATTAATGATTCATATCCATCTCCAGATTTTAGACATTCGCGTAATGTCCCCTCGATTGTAAAACCTGCTTTACTGTAAATTGCTTGAGCACGATGATTCTGAATTTTTACATCAAGCCACAATCGATGAGCACGGTAAGTCTCGAATGCTAGCTTCTTAATCATCTCAACTGTCGCTTTTCCGTAACCTTTACCTTTTTCTGTAATCACGATCCGACGAAACTCAATGCTTTGATTGGCATCAAGAAGCCCAGCCAAAATTACATAGCCAACATTTGTTTCGTTCTGCACAATGAGGTGAGCAATATTAGGATCTCTCACTGCTTGGAGATGCTTTTCACGTGACCAGGAAATTATATACTGACGATTCTCGTCATCGCTTTCAGCCCTTAAAACGTAGTCAAGGTCAAGTTCTTCGGTGTTTCTTACACGTACATTAGACATACTAGAATCTCAGCGATCGGCGTAAATATCACCACTCAAACCCTAATCTCAGTGTGGCGTTAAGAAATTTACTCAATTAGGATAAACCATTCGCTATCGTTCTTTTAGCAAACCGAAATTTCTACCAATCAGTTTGTCTAACCAACGGCTAGGCAGTATCCGTGGCAGAATCCAGTTGCTGACGGGGTCAGGCACGATCGCATATCGAACTTTGGGATTTTGAGTCTCGAATACCTCACGAATGAATCGTCCAATCACTTCAGTGCTGTATCCCTGTTTACCAATGTCAGTTGCATATTGCTGGAATGCCTGGAGTGATTTTGCGTACTCTGTTTCAGCGTACCGATCCGTCTCTTGAGCAGATTCCTTTTCCCAAATTGGGGTATTCACCGCACCCGGTCCGATGATAATCACATCAATGCCATGAAGCTGTAATTCTCGTCGCAGGCTGTGAGACACACCCTCGATCGCGTGCTTGGTACCAACGTAGGCACCAATAAAAGGAGATGCAATCTTGCCGCCTACTGAACTAATGTTGATGATTTTACTAGGTCTTGTGGTTGACTTCCGAGCTTTCAACAGAGGCAAAAACGCTTGGGTCACTGCAATGACACCAAGCACATTCACTTCAAACTGCCACCGAATTTCGTCTAAAGGTTGATGCATGAGTGGACCGCTAGTAGCGATGCCCGCATTGTTGATCACTCCTGCTAAGCCTTTACTCCTTACAATTGACTCCACTTGTTGAACCGCCTGTTGCAGAGCCGCAGTGTCAGTCACATCAAACAGGAGCGGGATAAGATTGGAGCCGATTTCGGATTTTAAGCGTTCAGCATCTGCTTGATTGCGAACGCTGCCAAACACCTGGTATCCGCTTTTAACAAACTCTTTTGCTGCCCCATACCCAATACCTGATGAAGCTCCAGTAATCAAAATAGCGTCCACATTGCCCTCCTAATCAGTTTGTTGACTGGTTCAGTGCTAATGTAAACTATGGAGTATGCTCCAGGGTCAAGAGGCAATCATGCAAATCGGTGAACTAGCAAAAAAGTCTGGTCTCTCGATCGATACCATTCGTTTCTATGAAAAAAAGGGTTTGCTTGGCTCTGTACTAATGGAACGTAAGAGCAATAATTACCGAGAGTACTCAGATGAAAGTTTGGAGCGGTTGCTTTTGATTCAACAAGGAAAACGTTTGGGATTCACGCTGACAGAGATTCACGAATTGGTCAAAGATTTAGAGAGTGCTCAACTAACTGATACTAAGAAAAGGAGTATCATTCAACAAAAGCTTGAGCAAATTGATGAGCGAATTCAGGAATTGAAGACGATGAAGACTTATCTGTTGGAGAAGATGAACCGATTACACGCCCCTGAAACCGCTGCGATCGCGTCGTCTACTCCTTTAGCAGAGTGACCGTTAGTAAAAGATTGAGTCTTTCAATATCTCTAACCTTGCTAACCTCCTCGCGCCACGATTCAATAAATATCCTCTCTCCTCCTCTACGGCAACCACCGCATAGAAGCTGCTGCGAACACTTTGCGTTCGTTATAAGAGGACGTTTTAAAAGTCCGTATACTTGTAGCCTTGGCGACTGAAGTCGCGGCTACACGGACAAAACCTGCCGTCGCAGGTTATAAAGCCCTCGCGTTTCGGTAGTCCGTGTCGGCGGACTTTGTTTACGTAGTCGCGGTTTTAACCGCCAGACGCTTTTCAAACAGCCTCTAAGGCAGCAAGGCGTTGATTCAACGCAGAAACTGTGGTGCTCTCTGGATTAAAACGAATTCTGTCAAGCAAGCGTTGAAGCGGCGTTCCGCAAGTTAAGGATCTTATCTCGCGTTGAGGTGGTGGGTCAACTGTTTAGAAATGAGGCAGTGCAATCATCCACCTCAGCAAGGCTCAAATTGCGTTGAAATAGTAGCTCAACTGTCTAGAAGCAAATTGCCGTTCAACTCCGACAACATCTCGCGCAAACTTTGTCGCCAGTAAGGAGGGTGGGTGCCTAACAGTGTCGAGATTTTTTTGAGGGAGAGGACGGAGAAAGCAGGGCGTTTGGCAGGAGTAGGATATTCAGGCGTAGTGATGGGGATAACGCGTTGAATTTTGAGGGGGAAACCGAGTTGGTGTGCTTCTTCAAAGATGGCGATCGCAAAATCGTACCAGCTACACACGCCGCTGTTGGTGTAGTGATAGGTGCCTGCATTATCGGTAGACAGTTGCGGGGTGAGCTGAGCGATCGCCGCTGCTAAATCCTTTGACCATGTAGGCGCACCAATTTGATCGGTCACGACGCGCAGTTCTTCTCGCTCTGCCCCCAAACGCAGCATGGTTTTGACGAAATTGCCTTTGCCTTTCGCGCCGTAAACCCAGGCAGTACGGATGATGAAGTGGCGATCGCACGCCGCACGTACGGCTTCTTCGCCTGCCAACTTGGTCGAGCCATACACACCCAGTGGATTTGTGGCATCGGTTTCCAGGTAGGGTGAACTGTGAGTGCCGTCAAACACGTAATCCGTGGAGATGTGAATCAGTCCTGCATCAATGCGGTTTGCGGCTTCGGCAAGAATTCCGGGTGAAGCAGCATTCACCAACCTGGCAAGGTCTGGTTCGCTTTCGGCTTTGTCAACTGCTGTGTAGGCAGCCGAGTTGATGACGATCGCAGGTTTCACCGCCTCCATCACCTGCTGTACAGCTTCTGGTTGCGAAAAATCGACGCGATCGCGCCCCACACTAACGACTTCTCCTAGAGAAGCCAGGGTTTGCTGGAGTTCCTGACCAACCTGTCCGGTAATACCTGTGAGCAAGATGCGTGTCATAGGTGAAGGGGAATTTTGAGTACTAGTTGGAGCTACTTTACCTAAATACTCCCTCAGCTTTGTATTCTGACATTTAGAGGTGCTGCTTTAAAGAAGAAAAATCCAGAGCACCGTTGCTCCGGATTCTTCTTTACGGTATGAACATAAAGCGTCTCGCTAGTGAGCGACAAAGCTCAAATACTTCTGGAACAGCCCAATGTTTGTGATTAGTGCGTAGGCAAAAGCAGCACCACCAACCCCTCCTAGAAAAAAGCCAGTCGCATACTCGTTCCAACCTTCGGACGTATTTAGAGATTGCGGCGGGCTTGGTACAGTAATAGTCGCGATCGGACCAGGAGGATTGCTCGCTGCATACAGCGAAAGACTCAGTGTCGCAATCAAGAGCGTCCCGATCGTACCCAGCAGCCCTGTAAGCGCCCCAATTTCTGTGTCGCGCAGTGGGTTGAAAGTCACAAAGGGTCCCAGTAGCCAGTAGCCATGTGCTAAGCCCACTTCAATGCCTCGTCGCTGTGGAGACAAACCTTGCCGATAGGCTGGCAAGTTATTGATAAAAGCGCGAGAAATACCAGACGCATTGATTGGGGTAGCAAGGTTCCCAATTTGAGGATCATCCCACGCGGCATGAACAACTTCGCGATTTCGGGGATCATTTGGGTTGTCGTTCGACTGCTCAATCTTGTCTACAAAATTAGCCATGTTCCGTGATTCCCTATGGGTCTGAGACAATGTAAAGATAAGTTTAGAAGTCTTTTTCCAATTGATCCTCTCTCTCAAGCTACAGAGTGAATTAGCGAACGTTGCGTCTAAAACACAGTTGCTCTAAAGGGAGTTTGAGAAAATGGCACGATCGCTCCAGTGGTATTGAGTTTCTCCGCCGCGCAAGACATGGCTTATCTAGCTCTGAACTAATTGCTCGATCGCCTCTGCCTTTGTTGGCAACGCCGCAGTCAATACCTCTGAGCCAGTTGACGTAACCAAGACATCATTTTCAATGCGAATGC
This sequence comes from Tildeniella sp., assembly GCF_059505325.1. Classification (NCBI taxonomy): domain Bacteria; kingdom Bacillati; phylum Cyanobacteriota; class Cyanophyceae; order Oculatellales; family Oculatellaceae; genus Tildeniella; species Tildeniella sp. The sequence continues at coordinate 133,890 of NZ_JCACKI010000006.1, read as the reverse complement.
CGCGTACATCAGCAAACTGAGTGAGACGATCCCAGTCCACGACAGCTCGATAGCGCGATCGGCGCTCTGGATCTTGCAGAATGGCAGGCACCTGGTAGAAGCCTGGTTCGATCGTGACGACCATTCCCGCCTGCAACGGACGATCGAGTCTCAGGTAATTCAGCCCAAAGCGATCGCTTCTCACTCGTCCGGTTTCGTACCCTGCCAGATCGCCTAAATCTTCCATATCATGCACATCCAAGCCCAGGATGTGTCCAACTCCATGCGGAAAGAATAGAGCATGAGCATCTTGATCAACAAGATCCTCGACCTGCCCGCGCAGAATACCCAAGTCTACTAAACCAGTAGCGATCGTCCGTGCTGCCAATAGGTGAAGCTCCCGATATTCCACACCAGGGCGAATGGCTGCAATACAGGCATCATGCGCTGCCAGCACTACATCGTAAAGCGATCGCTGCGTTGGCGAAAATTTGCCAGACACCGCCCAGGTACGGGTAATATCCGATGCCCAACCTGATGCCGTTTCTGCCCCCACATCTGCCAGCAGCAGATCCCCAGGCTGCACTGGATGGTGATACTGATCGTTGTGCAACACTTCGCCGTGAACAGTGACGATGCTGCTATAAGCACAGGTCATGCCATTGGCAATAATGACACCTTCCATCGCCGCTCGGATCTCTGCTTCAACGTTAGCGCTACGTGTCGCTGCCATGCCTGCTTTGTGAGCGGCGATGCTAACGGTTGCTGCCTTTCGCAGTTCTGCCAGTGCAAGGTCGTCGTGGATCAAACGGAGGGAGACGATCGCCCGTACCAACTCTAAGTCAACCCCTTCGATCCTGCCTACATCACGAAAAACGTTGCGTTGACACATGATGTATTGAGCGGCATGAGTTTTACCATCTTGCACACCGATCGTTGCCGCTCCGTTCGTCCACGTTGAAGGTGTTACAAGCCACTCCTCGCCCCTCTCATTCTTTTCTGGCTTCAGTTCTGAGAGGGGATATGCGTCATCCGCACCGATCGCGGCTGCAATGTCATCCCGTTTCAACGATTCTCCATGCCATAATGCATCCGTCGGTTTTGCCTCTTCCATAAACAAAACGAGCTTACCGTTCTCTAATCGGATCACGGCATTCTCCAGCGGCAACCCTGCAAAGTAGAGAAAGTGGCTGCTGGCTCGAAACGGAAACGTATTTGCCCGAAAGTTACGCGGACTGCTTTGCCCTGACCACAAGAGCACCGGGAAATCCACCAATGCCGCCAATTTAGTGCGTCGAGCTTTCAAGGCATGTATGAGAAAAGGGTTGCGATCGAGCGTTTGCATGACACCAAAAACGAGTTAAAGGAATTTAAAGGCTTGTCAAATTCTGTCGGTTCTCGTTATCAGCTATGAGTATAAGACTGACCGCTGACCGCTGATAGCTGACCGCTGATAGCTGACTGCTGATAGCTGACCGCTGATAGCTGACCGCTTACTCAAACCGATCCATTTTGTCATCTTCGCGCTACTGCCCGTTTGGGTTTCGCTGCTCTAGATTCCACCGTAAACTCAGGGATTTCCTGCAATTCGATCGCGCTCAAGTTGTATTGCTCACAAACCAGGCTCAGGCGTGTGCCATCGACTCTCACAGGGTTTACAGAATGAGTGAGATCACCCTGAAAATGAAGCAGCGTATTGGCTTTTGGCTTAATCTGCCCCACCTGTTGCCGATGGTTTCGCAGCACCAGTTCACCACCTTGCAAGTCAGGCGGCACTTGCACATAAAGCACGCTGACGATCGCAGGCGGCTCTACCGTTTTGCAATACGAGCGCAGCGATCGATCAATATGAGGATCAACCCGCGATCCCTCCCTCAGCAGCAGCGGATTCAGGTAGAACGCATTACAGTCCGACTCTAGAGCACGATCGAAATAGGGCACAAAAAACGGAAACTGCTGCCTGACGGTTTCTAGCCCAGCGCGTTGAAAGACGATAGAAAACCCTTTGGTGCCAACAAAATCGCGGTTCAGATTATTCACCGCAAAATACGGACATGACAGTATTTCGCCACGCAATGTATGCAAGTAGGCGATCGCAAACGCATCCGGTTCTTGACGGTAATAACTCAAAGATACGGTTCCGCTTAGTGTTGTACAGGCTCTCTATCCTAACCTCACCAAAGCGTTCTAGCCTTCTGCTTAGCAGTCAGCTATCAGCGGTCAGCTTTTTAGCCTTGAGCCTTGAGACCTCTGCCTTCTGCCTTCTGCCTTCTGCCTAGCAGTCAGCTATCAGCTATCAGCGGTCAGCTTTTTAGCCTTGAGCCTTTAACCTTCTGCCCTCTGCCTTCTGCCCTCTGCCTTCCCCTCTCCTCCTTCACCCCTCCTCCTTCACCAGCACCCCATTCAAGAAAATGTCTGCCAACCCCTCCGCCATTTCCTGCATCTCTTTGGGCGACGACCCTTCTCCCATAATCGTGTCCTGGCTAAACCCAGCCACTGCAAACATCCCCAGAAACACGCGCGCCACAATTTTCGGATTCATGCGCCGATAGATACCTTGATCCATCGCTGATTGAAAAAAGACTTCTGCCACATCCGTCATTTTGTTGATGACTTCAAGCTGGATGCGATCGCGCAACTCCGGGTGAAATTGCGCTTCCATAAAGCAAACCTTGAGCATGTCTGCATTCTTGTGCAGGTTCAGCATCCGTCGCCGCATTACCTGCGCCACTGCTTTGTAGCTGCCCATTTCACTCAGTTCCGTCAGCAGATCCGTTAAAATCTCGACCCATCCCTGCGTTGCCACTTCAATCAAAATTGCCTTTTTTGTAGGGAAGTAGCGAAACAGCGTACCCTCAGCAATGCCTGCTGCTTCAGCCAGATCGCGGGTCGTTGTACCGTCGTACCCCAACTTGGCAAATAATCGCAATGCCGCTTTCAGAATGCGATCGCGCGTTTCAGTTTCAGGCAACGGTGGACGATGGGAAAGACGCATGACGTTTTAAGGGTAGGCAATTAAAGCAAGCACGTAGCGCTATTCTCTATTGCACTTTTACTAAAACGCTAGAAGTGTCACAGATCATTACAGATTTCGCAAAAAGGGATATGAGGAACGGGGCTGACAATCGCGTTTCAAGCCTTACTTGCGCCGATTCTCTGGGTGAAGCGACCAAAACCTCCGAGGTTTGCGTCAGTCCTAACCGACTCTCTGGGTAAAGTCGCTGAAACCTGAAGATGGGGCGATCGAAGTTCAGTGATTTTGCCCATTAACATTTCTTCAAAAGCGGTCAGCATAGGCTTGTCAGAGTAACTGATCTGGCAACACTACAAAACAGCCCCATCACCTTACCCTGTCACCCTTTATAAAAGCGTTTTATAAACAAATCTCTGTCTCAGCAGACAGACAGTCCACCAAGCTTTCTCGTATCTCACTCTGAGAGGAAGAAATGAACCATTCTCACGCCACGATCACCAGTACTAAAGCCAAGCAGTTCGTTTGGATTGCTAAAGAAACTACCCTTGAGCTAACGACAACGTCACATCAAACTGCCCCACCAAGCGATCGGTTCGCTCCACTTCAACCGATCCGTCAGTGGCTTGACACGATTGAAATCCACGATACTGAGACAGCAAGAGCCTTTTGCCAACTGATCCCAGCGCGTTGTCCCTTTGAACGTACGATCAAACTGTTCGATCGGACTCTCTTCTCGATCCCGCCCCTCTGCAAGCTCAACCCCTTTTACGAACAAGTCGTCGGGCTACGCTTTCGGGCGCTCTGCTACTTGGCTGACGAATGCGGCGAAGATGTCAGCCGCTACTGTTAGCCCTTTTTGTGTACAAAGTTTTGACTGCGCTCAACCTTCAGTCATAGCGGGTCGAGCGTAGCCGAAACCCAAACCACGGGTATCTTATTTTCTTGCAATCCCCTTACCTCTCCGTATTGCGAAGGAAACGATATTGCGAAGGAAACGACATTTCTCTGATTTCTTGGAACTTACGTAACAATTAAGGAGAATTTTCGATGGACTGAGTAGAATAGCAGATATCTAGTTCACAGCCGATTTACGATCGGGTCTCGGCTATCCTTTGTTCTCATGAGGTGTTCTCATGAGGCATCCGTCCTCTGAGGCACACATCCTCTAAAAATTGACGACACGCCATCCAGTCCACGTTTGAAGACTGATTTCCAGTTGTCAACCCTTATGCCAACCATCAAATGCCTGTGATTGAAAGAATTGAGAGACGACCAAACCGCGATTTACCAGCCATTAACGAACGGATTCGCTTTCCCAAGATCCGGGTAATCGACTCGGATGGCGCGCAGTTGGGTATTATGCTGCCCCGCGATGCCATGCAAATCGCTGAAGAAAAAGACCTGGATTTAGTTCTGGTCAGCGATAAAGCTGATCCGCCTGTCTGCCGAATTATGGACTACGGCAAGTTCAAATTTGAGCAAGAGAAAAAAGCGCGTGAAGCGAAGAAAAAGCAGCACACCGTTGATGTGAAAGAAGTCAAGATGCGCTACAAGATTGAGGCGCACGACTACGATGTGCGGATCAGTCAGGCGAAGCGATTCTTGAAAGACGGTGACAAAGTAAAAGCCACCATCATGTTTCGGGGACGTGAGATTCAGCATAGCGACATTGCCGAAGATTTGCTGAAACGCATGGCGGGCGATCTTCAAGAGCTTGCCGAAGTGCAGCAAGCACCGAAACGAGAAGGACGCAATATGATGATGCTTCTGGCTCCTAAAAAAGTAGGCTCCTAAAAAAACAGACGACATTGCCCAAATCGTTGTTCAACTACGACGGCTGATGTGTAGGCACTCTGGTTACTCTAGAGTGCCTTTTTAGTGCGATCGCGCTGTTTTGGCAAGGAACTTTTGTGATGAACGACCGCTAGCTATCTACAATGAAAGCCATTCGGGGCAACCTCTAATGAGGTGTGGTGAACGATCAACTCTCGCCAAAAGGTAACTGTTGATTGCGGTGAAGCAGGTTTTAGGGATCAGCGACGAATACAGGACGCAAGCTCGCATGGAACTCAAAAGCCAGTGGTCAATCGATGAAGGGTTAAAGCAGCGGTTTCTGCGGTGGGTTAATCTTCGTCCAGAGGAGAGTGAGCGCACCTTTTTGATGTTTGCGTTTTACACCATTACATCGATCGGTCTAGTGTGGTTTGAGGCAAGCACGGTCGCGCTGTTTTTGCAGGAATATAAAGCAGAAGACGGGCTGCCCTGGATTTACATTGCCAGCGCGGGCATCGGCTCAGGGTTAGGCTTTATCTACTCGCAGTTGCAAAAGGTGCTACCGCTACGACGAGTACTGGTGCTGACGGCGTTGCTGATGGCTGCGCCGCTGCTGCTCTTTTGGTTTGGGTTAGACAGCCGATCGTCCCTCTGGGGAGCAACGGTCATTGCGATCACGATCTTTCTCATGCGGCTCTGGTTAGAAGCAATCTACGTCCTCAATGACCTCAACACGTCGATCACAGCCAACCAGCTTTTTAATATTAGAGAGATTAAACGTACCTATCCGCTCATTAGCAGCGGTATTCTCGTCGCCGATGTGATTAGCGGCTTCTCTCTAACCCTGCTGATCGCCTGGGTGGGGCTGAAGAATGTCGTGGCGATGGCTTGCCTGATGATGATCGTTGGTGCAGGCATTCTCTTTTACCTAAGTCAGTCTTACCAGCAAGCGTTTCCAGATTCGTTGCGGCGATCGTCGGACGATCGCCTCAGCGAGTTTGCCAGTCGTCGCTTACAAGGACCGTTACGGCGCTATGTCGTGCTGCTGTTTACCTTTTTTATTCTGGCGCAGGTGTTGCTGCTGCTGATCGACTTTCAGTTTCTCCGGCAGCTTCAGTTTCATGGCAACGAAGGCGCGATCGCTCAGTTGCTGAGGCAGCAAAACTCCGACGCAGCGATCGCCAGCTTCCTGGGCTGGTTCAGTGCCATTTTGGGCATTTGCGAACTGGCGATGCAGTGGCTGGCATCCAGCCGCGTCATTGAACGTATTGGTGTCTTTGCGACCGCAATGATGCTACCGGGCATGATTGGTATTTTGGGTGCAGTGGCAATGGCGATCGCGCCGAGCGGTTGGGTGTTGGGGCTTTTTGTCAGCATTGTGGCGCTCAAGTTTCTCGATGAGTTGCTCCATTACACCTTGTTTGCCAGCCTTGGTCCGGTTCTCTTTCAACCCATTCCAGACAGCATTCGCAGCAACATTCAGTCAGTCGTACGGGGCATTGCCGAACCATTGTCTACAGGTGTGACGGGGCTTGCCTTACTAGTGCTAGTTTGGTTTAGCCGCAATACCAGTTTTGGTGACGTTGGGCTAAATTGGCTGCTGCCCGCGATCGTCTGCCTGTCTCTCATCTGGGTTTTCACAATTTGGCTGTTACGCAGTAAGTACGTCGGTCTACTGGTCATGAGTGCCGAGCGGGGGCAACTCAGTGGCGATGTGGATCTGCGTGAACTGAAGCGGGCGGTTGTAGAAGCGCTGGATCAACCAGGGACGGATGTGCATAAAGGTTCCTGCATTGAACTATTGAGCCAGCTTGATCACAAAAATGTCGGTGAAGTGCTGGCACCTTTACTGGCGAAGCTGTCACCTGGCTTGCAGCGTAAGAGCCTAGAGGCAATGCTTGCTTACCCCAACCCAGCTTATTTGGGGCAGGTACGCGCCTTGATCGACCGATCGCCATCACCCGAAGTTCTGGCTGTGGCGTTGCGCTACGTCTGGATCACTGAAGACGAACCCGATATTCGCCAGTTGCGTCCTTACCTTCGACCAGAAGTTGATTCGGTGGTGCGAGGAACCGCCGCCTCACTGATGATGCGACGGGGCAGTCCCACTCAGAAAGCGGAGGCAACCAATACGCTCCGGTTTATGCTGACGCACAAGCAAGAAAAAGAGCGCGTGATGGGCTGTCGTGCTCTGGGAGAAGCTGTTTACCTGCAAGCGCTGCGGCTGTATATTCCTGACCTCTTGCAAGATGAATCGTTACGGGTGCGCTGTGCTCTGCTGGAGGCGATCGCTTCCACTCATCTAGAAGAATTCTACCCATCGCTACTGCGCGGGCTTTACTACAAATCCACCCGCGAAGCCGCAATGCAGGCATTGGTACGCCTGGAAAACGACGCAATCCCCATGCTGGTCGCACTGGCAGAAGATACCCATAAGCCCGATTTGGTAAGGCTTCACGCGTGGCGAGCGATCGGGCAGATTAGCACCATCGAAGCACTGGATGCACTCATTTCGCACTTGATGACCGCATGGGGCACCGATCGCCGTAGCATTCTGCGGATCTTATTAGAAATGCCACGCGATCTTGGCATTGACAGCGTTGCTGATAGCCTGGGTCGAAGTGGCATCGAACGACTCATCGATCAAGAATTGATGTTTGTGGGTCAGCTTTATGCAGCGCTGCTTGACTTAACACCAACACAGGTCTGGGGGCGCGAGGCAGACCTTTTGCGGCGTGCTCTGCGCGATTTGCAGCTCGATGCCGAAGAGCGCTTATTTATGCTGATGAAATTTCTGTACCCGATCGGGTCAATCAAAGCTGCTGCGTTCAATCTGCAATCAAATTCACGCAGCAACATGGCGCGTGGGCTGGAAATTCTGGACAACACACTGGACATTCCCAGTAAGCGTGCGTTGTTGAGCTTGCTCGATCGCAATTCTGATTTGGAAAAGCTGCAAAGCCTGTCAGATTTGATGAGTTACGAACCAATGACACCCAGCGATCGGCTGCGTCACTTGCTCGATCTGCGCCACTTTTTATCCGATTGGTCGCTTGCCTGCTGCTTTCATCTGGCACGACAGGCACACTGGAGCCTGACACCCGAACAAACGATCGCCTGTCTGCGCCATCCTAGAGGGTTTGTGCGCGAGTCGGTGTTGGCGTATCTCAAAATGGCATCGCCTCGTGCTTTGATGAAGCTATTGCCGATGCTAACGCACGACCCCGATCCGCTCGTTGCTGATCAGGTGCAGACGATTATGCAAGAATTTGCATCAGCTTCAGCAAAAACAGTCAACCAAACAGCAAAACGAGGCAATAATGTGATTGATTTCCCAAATCGCACTGGATTTGAGACGATTTAGTAAGGTTCACACACGGATCGTGGGCATCTTAGAGAAAGCGCTTTCTCACTTATAGACCTTAGGCGATCGCTCTTAGACGTTGGGCTAATCGCCATCTATCCTGAACACAAGCCTTTTAACCGTACGGTTGGAGAGATTCATTGTCACTGAGCATCGCTATCGTTCCTCGTCTCCAGCCCAAGCTGCACGCCATCGATTTATGTTAACCAGCGTCGATCGCTTACTGTTTGTCCGGCAAGTTCCCATCTTCAAAGAGTTGCGGGATGACTTTCTGGTGCGGTTGGCATCCATTATGGACGAGCTATCGTTTCCGACGAATCACACGATTTTTACCGAAGGGCAGGAGGGACGATCGCTCTATGTCGTTGTTTCGGGCAGGGTCAGTGTCCACATTGGCAATCAAGAAATTGTGCAGCTTGAACAAGGCACCTGCTTTGGCGAAATGTCTCTCTTCGATGCCGAACCACGTTCTGCGTCTGTGACGACGCTGGCTCCCTGTGAATGCCTCGTGTTAACGCAGCAGCAGTTGTATGAGGCGATCGACGAAACCCCTGGTATTGCCGTCAACATCATTCGCCTACTCTCACGCCGCATCCGTGAACTGAATCAGAAGATGGGGACGATGAAAGCGCCGATCGTTCAGCCTCCGCCACCACCCGTATATCGGGCTGTAAAACGGCGTTAGTTATGGCATTGACGCACCGCTACCGAATGGCTTTAAGTAAAACCTGAATTCTCTACTAAGCAGTTTCCAGCCAATCGAAAATTTTGTCTAATTCTTCCAGCGTGACGAGTCCATACTGCCAGAGAAGCATGGGCAGCCGGGTGGCGTTGAATTCTTGGTGACGCTTGACAGTGGCGATCGCCGAGTCTGAAATCGCCAGTTCTTCTTGTAAAAATTGAATCAAACGGGCTTCCATTGAGCCTCCATCCAGCCTCTTGTGATGAATCTGAGTTTACTGATTAGGAATTTGTTAACTTATGCAACACTCTCTCAGAAACAATGTACTTCATTCTTCGAGAACGTGCTGCTTGAGCCACAAATTTGAGCCGTGAGACTGAGACTACTGTGGTTCATCAGGGAATAAGGTTTTGCAGCCTTCAGTCTAAAACCATAGCTGAGAACTAAAACCATAGCTGAGAATTGAATGAGAATGTCATGAGTCTAAATGTAACTTTTCTCATCTTCACTGCCTGACTCTCATTTTCCCGATCGGATAACCGAACACCTCACGTCATCACCGAATCGGGAAACCGTTCCATCAAAGCTGGCAAAACGGGGCACGGTTCACGGTCTTGCAGATTTTCGGGCTTGTTCCACGTAAACGGTGCTCTGCGTGCTGCCGCTAGCCACAACAGCCGTTTTGCCCGCGTCATCGCTACATAGAGGAGCCGAAATTCCTCAGCAGTTTTCAGGTTTTTGGCACGCTCCCAGGCAGTGGCGATCGACGGCAGTGGAAACTGATTGTGCAAACTGGCACGAATCTGGGCACGGGCAACCTCTGCCAGCGTAAAATCGCCCAAAAACTGTGCTTGCGGCGGAATCCACTGACTACCAGGAATCGTTTGCTCATGCAGAAAGGGGATGAATACGTAGTCCCAATCCAGCCCCTTCGCCTTGTGCATGGTAATGACGGTAAGCTGTCCGGGTCGAGTGTAGCGCTCTTCCCCGTCCTCTGCGTCTACTGGCTCAAACTGCTCGGAGGCAACTATTTCGTTCAAGATGCCCAAAATAGCTGCAAGCGTACTGCTGCTGGTCTGTTGGGCGATGCGTTCTGTAAGCTTGTCGGCAGTTGCTAACTCAGTCTGCTCATAGTCGAGCGTCAAGGCTAAAAATGGAATCAGTTGAGCAGGCGGAAGCTGCAAACGAGCGTTCAGGAGGCTGTTGCAGTAACGACGCGCTTCAACAACGGCTTCTGGCTGTACGGGGTCAAGGGGTCCTGGATAAAGAAACTGTTCGGGGAAACTCACGATCGCATTAAGATCTTGAGTGGGAATGCGCTTGCGTGCTACCAAAACTGTCAAGGCAGCTTTCAAATTATCCGGCGAATGGGGACGATCGAGAAATTGTAGCAGGGTCAGCATTTCGGCTGGGACATGCGATTGGCGATCGCGCTGACCGACCTCATACACCGATAGGGTATCTCCGTACCAGCGATACAGTTCCTTTGCCACAAACCGCCCCTGGTCGTTGGTCCGCACCAGCACTGCCGATCGTCCCTGTGGGTGCTGCTTGAGCAATTGCAATGCTCGCTGCCCAATACGCTCAACCGTTTGATACACATCCTCTGGCGTGTAGAGTTCCAGTCCTCGACCCTCCGGTGCAGGGTTGGCATTGGGTTGGGGATCATCGGCAGCCACGGGGCGAATGGTCTGCACACGAAAGGGTTGCTCCGTTCCTGCCAGCTTCGATTGGTTCACCCACTGAAGCACAAAGTTTGCTGCCTCAAAAATGGGACGACTGCTGCGTCCTGCTTGCGTCATCGTAGCGAGTCGATCGTGAGCCTCGCACACTTCGCAAAACTCGCGAAAGAAGATGGGGTCTGCGGGTGTAAACGTGGAGTTGATTGCCTGATTCGGATCACCGACTCGTACCAGATTTGTGCGATCGCGGTTCGTGGGATCAGCCGGATCAGCCGCTAGAATTTCCAGCAGTCGCGTCTGGAGTGGGCTGGAATCCTGCGCTTCATCCTCAAAAACGGCAAACACCTGCTGCTGCCAGGATTGCCGCACCTGAGCATCGTCCAGCACCCGCAGCGCCCCTAGAATCATTTCGTCGTAGTCGATCAGGTTCCGAAAGCGAAGTTGGGTTTGGTAGAACTCGTACAGTCCTGCCGCGATCGTTAGCACAGCGTAGGGATCATCCACCTCATTGTGCGATCGCAGGTCGTCTGGCAGCAAACCAGAACTTTTTGCTTCGTGAATGACCGTGGTTGCCAAGGCAGGCAGCACCTCTGTTCGCAGCACTGACTGACGGCGTAAGCGCTCCGTTTCTTCCCCGTCAAACTGCCGCCCTTCCAGCAGCGTTTGATAGTGACGTGCATTCGCCGAAATCCACTGCTCAACGCACGTCCGAATCAAGCGATGGTTCTGATTGGGTGTCACCAAAACGCTATCTGGGTTCAAACCGGAGAGTTCAGGATGGACGCGCGCGATCGCCCAGGCAAGCCCATGCAGTGTTTGCACGACAAAGCCTCCTGGTGGCAACCCCAGCACTTTCAGGTTGGCGCGAATCTTTGCCTTGAGATTTGCCGCTGCCGATCGCGTAAATGTCACTACCACCAACTGACGACGGGCATGAAGCTGATGCTGCGCGATGGCGATCGCTGCCGCCACTGCCATTCCCGTAGACTTTCCCGCTCCGGGCACTGCCGAAACCGCCAACGCTCCGCCTGTCCACAGGGCAATCTCACGCTGACCCGATCGCAGCGTGTTGCGGAGTTGCTCTAGTGAGGCGTAGGAAGGGGCAGTTGCGGGCATGGAGAAAGGAAGAGGTAGAGGGGGACTTGAAGGATGAGGCTGTCTAACCATGCATCGCTTATAACGTTTTCTTGATCGCGTCCTCAGCACTTTGCCGCTAAAACTGAAGCGCTCATTTAAGGAGCGTAACAACAATCTCTAACGATGTTTAACCAATACGTTGAACCAGACTAACACTCCTAAGCACTGGCTACAGCTAACCTTAGATGCTCAACAGGCAAGCTTTTGGCGTTGAATTCGAGTTCGTCGGCAACACTGTCTTTGGTCAAGGTGCGCCCCACTGCTTGGGCGATCGGCTCCAGACTCTGCACCAAATCTACCATCGCTTCTAATGAAAGAGCCTGACGTGCGTCCGATACAGATTGGTCAGGCTCAGGGTGGCATTCAATGATGAGTCCATCGGCTCCGCAGGCGACGGCTGCTCTGGCAAGATCGGCAACCAACTCGCGTTTACCAGCGGCATGGCTAGGATCAACAATCACGGGTAGGTGTGTCAATTGGCGCAGGGCGACCACGGCACCCAAGTCCAACACATTGCGAGTATACGTGTCGAAGCTACGGATACCACGCTCACACAGCACCACATTGGGGTTGCCATGCGCCATGATGTATTCGGCTGCCATCACGAATTCTTCGATCGTGGCTGAAAGTCCCCGCTTCAGCAACACGGGTTTGCCTGCCTGCCCCAACGCCTTGAGCAACTCGAAGTTTTGCATATTGCGGCTACCAATCTGGAGCAGATCGGCATAGGCGGCGACGGGTGCAATTTGGGCGATCGACATCACTTCTGTCACGACTGGCAGATTGTAGCGCGATCGCACGTCTGCCAGAATTTGCAGTCCCTCTACGCCCATCCCCTGAAACGAGTACGGGGAAGTGCGCGGCTTGTACACACCTCCCCGCAGGGCATGAATGGGAGCCGTAGACAACTGACTGGCAACCTGCTCCATTTGTTCGGCGCTTTCTACTGTACAGGGACCACCGATGACGATGACATTGCTGCCACCGATCGCCACCTGTTCAGACAGATGGACAATAGTCCGATGGTCAGGATGAGATTTGGTGACTAGTTTGGCATCCAACATGACATTACTCCTTGGTGTGATTGGGTGATTGCAAACAAAAAGCCCGAAACCTTTTGGGTTCCGGGCTGTACGAACGAAGGCGCAACAGACTTTACCCGGAACATGTTCCGAACCAAAAGTAAAAGCCGAACCAAAAGTAAACGCTGTAAAACCAACTCATAAACGCTGTCATCACTCTTTCCTATCTCTTCCTGCCGACAAATTCTTAAAACGAAAAAACCGCAGAGTTGACTCTGCGGTTCGCCTGGACACGTTCAGCAAGAACGGTTGTCACTCCAGGTGAACCGATGGTTGCCAAAAGTAAAAGTAGAAGGCGGTGCTGCTCATTTGCCTGTTTCGTTAAGAATTTTCGTCGAGAATGTGAATCAATGCTTACCTGAAATTAACAGAGGCATCAGAGTGAGTCAAGTACCCGATCGGCTGAGGTTTCTAGCAGTAGGGACATTGTGTGCAACGTCCCTACGTTCCCACTTCAGAGTGGACGATACACACGGTAGTTGATGTTGGGGAAAATATTGTCGATCGCCTCTACCTTTTCCAGCCAGCCCGCATCAACCTTGCCTTGCTTGATTTCCTCATACAGCTTGTGAAAACGCATGAGGTGCGATCGTGTTCGGCGCACTGCATACGGCACCATCGTCCCAGTCCGCATAATGAATGCCCAGTCGGACGATTGCGCCAGCAGAAGTTCTCGTGCTGCTTGATTGAGCGATCGCCAGCCCAGTTCATCTTCTGGCTCGATTTTTGCCAGTTCAATCATCCGCTCGGTTGCCTTGTGCAAATGGGGATAAATCCAGGCGTTGGTTTCATTGAGCCAATACTCGTGAAAGCCCTTATAACCCCAGCTTGATTGAGACGGATTAGACACCTGTTGCGTTTGATTGACTTGCAGATAGTCTGCCAGGTGCGTCATTTCAAACGTGCCCTGGTCAAACCACGCCTTGCGGAACAAGTAATCGATGAACCAGGGACCTTCATACCACCAGTGCCCAAACAGTTCGGCATCATACGGCGAGACGATAATGGGCTTGCGCTGCATCATGCCGTAAAGATGCTCCACCTGACGTTCTCGATTGTAAGCAAAGTTACCAGCATTCTCTGCCGCCTTTTCCTTTGCCCAGTAGGGATCGTAGAGCTGCTTGTCGCCCAGACCCAGACCTTTTCCAGTAATTTTGTGGTATTTGATGCCCACATTCTTACGCTGTCCATTGGGCATGACGTAGGGCTTGATGTACTCATATTCGGCATCCCAGCCCAAATCGCGGTAGAACTCCCGGTATTCGCTGGCACCGGGATAGCCCACTTCGGACGACCAGACCTGCTGTGACGATTCGTGATCGCGCCCAAACGCCGCTACACCTGTCGGGGTGAAGATAGGCGCATAGGTGCCGAAACGGGGACGCGGACGGGCGTAGAGAATGCCGTGTCCATCCGTCAAAAAGTAGCGCAAGCCAGCATCCGCCAGCATTCGCTCAACCCCTTCGTAATAGGCGCATTCGGGCAGCCAGATGCCTTTGGGGGCGCGTCCAAAGGTTTCCTCGTAGTGTTCGCAAGCAACTTTAATCTGCGCCCATACGGCTTGCGGATACATCTTCATTAATGGGAAGTAGCCGTGAGTTGCGCCGCAGGTAATGATTTCGAGGTTATTGGACTCGGCAAACTGGTTGAAGGCTTTGATGAGGTTGCGATCGTACTTTTCCCAAACCTGCCGCACCTGATTGAACTCTTTGGCGTAATACTCTGCCAAATACTTAAGGTGCCCGTTGTGCGTGTTGCGCTCAATTTCCATCTCTGCCAGTTCTTCTAGCTGAGCGAGATGCTCGTCGTAGCGCTCTTGCAGCAGCGGATCGCGCAGCATTGATACCAGCGGCGGTGTCATGCTCATCGTGATCTTAAAATCAACGCCGTCTCGCTTTAACCCTTCAAAGACTTGCAGGAGCGGAATATAGGTTTCTGTGATTGCCTCATAGAGCCACTCTTCTTCCAACACGTAGTCGCTTTCGGGATGGCGGACAAAGGGCAGGTGGGCGTGCAGAACAAGGGCGAGGTATCCAATACTCATAAGAACGTCGATTTAGAGGGGTTAGTCAGGGTGTTGTGAGTCGGCTTGCCAAGCATTGTAAGGCGAAATGGCAACTGTTGGGAGAGAGGGGAGCGGTGTGAGAAGGTAGGAGGCAGGAGGCAGAGGGCAGAAGGCAGGAAGTAAAAGGCAGAAGGCAGGAGGCAGAGAGTTAGGGTTTCAGGGTAAATGTCTTGAAACATGGTGTGTGCCGTGCTGGAGGGCTTTGGGTTACTTTTCGCCCGATCGACGGTTTGCGAGTATCCTGATGCTAAATGATTTGTCGAGTCAATTTTTCTCGATCGATGCTCTGCCATGACTCAGCCGAACCTGCTCAAACTTGCTCAACAGGGTGAACCAAACGCGATCGCCACGCTCATCAATCTCGCCTTAGAACCGAAGGGAGTGATCGCAAAAGCAGCCATAGAAGATGACTGTCTGTACGTGTTTCTTCGCTCAGCCCGTCCGTTAAATGCCAAAGCACTGGTGGCGTTTATTCAGCGAGGCATTCTTCGTTTAGAAATTGACTCTATTGAACGAGTGCAGGTTTATGGGCAGCACTCCGAAGATGAGCACCCGCTCTGGGTCGAAACGTTTGTGATTCAGCGATCGCGGGTTGCTGAAGGGCTAGAGGCGCAGGTTGCTGAAGCGCTAGAGGCACTGTCTCACACACCAACAGGTGTGATCGACAACTCGCCACCCAAGCTTGTAACACCAGGCGAAGGACAGCAGCAATGGGCACGAGCCTTACCGTTGCAAGCCTCCTTGAACAGCACTTTCAAGGGATTCAAAGAATTTTTGGCTCAGCAGCGCGATCGCCTCAAACGAGAACCCTCTGATCATGCGCGAACCAAACGCCGACCGCTTACCTATCTCAAGCTCTCTGTGTTGGTGACGCTGGCAGCGTTTGTCACTGGGGGTGCAGTAGCGCTGCTTGCCAACTCGTTTACCGTTGGTAAGGACGATCGCAAGCAAGCAACTTCTACGACCGCCGCTGGCAGCCAACTGACCATCAAATCTGAAGCAGAACGGACTCGCAACCAGCAGCAAGACGCAGCCAGAAACTACCTGGAAACCATGAATAAGGCACAACAGACGTTTTATCGTCAGAACAACCGTTTTGCTTCAACGTTGGAAGAACTGGAGCGGTTCGCTGCCGTACCGATCGCCTCTCGCAGTGACTACACCTACAAACTCACAGTGCCCAGCAAAACACAGGCTCAACTTACCGCAATGCCAAAACCTGAAGGTCTCAAGAGCTACACAGCCGCAGTCGCGATCGTCAAGCCGACCAACCAGGCTGTAGCGGCAATTTGTGCATCTCAGCAAGCAGCAAAAGTGCCACCACTTATCTTTCTGTCGTCTGAGGGCATTGTTCAATGTCCCGCAGAGCCTGCGAAAGCGCCGTGAAACGAGTTTCTGACTGGCGACGAGTCATGCAGTTATCTAGTGGTGTTGTGATCGGTTAGTAACCCATGACAATCTCACGCGTTGCTTTGAGCCATGTTTCACGAGTGCTAAACGTTCTCATCAATTTCTAAACTGGGTTTCAACTGGCGATCGCATTAAAAGTGGAGAATAGCGGTTGAGCTTGAGCTTTAGGCGCGCAACCGCTTGAAAATGCCCTCAAAGCAATCAGTCGCTGATCCCCTTCAACTTAAAGACAGATGTAAAAGCGGTTACAAGCACTGTTTAATCTTTAGGGAGTGACTAATCCTGATAGCCTAGACTTTGCCTTCAAACTGCTTCAAAGTTTGTGCCATAGCGATGCTTAAGGCAGAGAACAAGGCATAGAACTTTGTCACTGGACTAATGCAGATATCGTGAAAGGAGACCGCTTCAGTGAACGTTGTACAACAAGAAAATGCCCGCTTTCGTTGGGTCACACTCAATGCTTCAGACACAAATGTAGACGAAGGAGCAGCGATTATTCAGGGCTTAAAGCAAATGCCCAAGACGCTTCCTTGCCAATATTTTTATGACGATCGCGGCTCCCAATTGTTCGAGCAAATTTGCGATTTGCCAGAATATTATCCCACTCGCACCGAGCAGGCAATTCTAGAAACCTATGCTGCCGAAATTGCTCAGTTGACGGGTTCTTGTGAATTAGTGGAATTAGGCAGCGGCAGCTCTCGCAAAACTCGCTTGCTGCTAGAAGCTTACAGCAAGACGAATGATCAACTGCAATACTGCCCGATCGATGTGAGCGCTGGCATCCTTAAAACGACTGCGCTGGAATTGCTGCATCAATACCCCAAACTGAAGCTCTGCGGCTTAGCTGGCACCTATGAACAGGCGCTCGATCAACTCCCTCCCGCCGAGTTAGAAAATCGTATGCTGATTTTTCTGGGTAGCACAATGGGCAATTTGAACCCGGCGGAGTGCGATCGCTTTCTCGATCGTGTTCGCAATGCCCTTCAACCAGGAGAATTTTTTCTCTTAGGCGTTGACCTGCAAAAAAATCCTGCTGTTCTCGAAGCCGCTTACAACGATTCTCAAGCTATTACCGCTGCATTTAATCTCAACCTTTTGAATCACTTAAATTGGCGTTTTCGGGGCAATTTTAAGCTGGATCAATTTTCTCATTGGGCATTTTACAACACAGTTGAGCATCAAATTGAAATGCATCTTCGCAGCTTGGCAACGCAGACAATTGCCTTGGAAACACTAGACTTTCAGACAACACTACAAGCCGGAGAAACCATTCGCACCGAGATCTCACGCAAGTTCCATTTGCCAACGCTGGTGAAGACATTGGAGACATACGCCTTTCAACCGTTGCAAGTCTGGACTGATCCAAATCATTGGTTTGGCTTATTGCTGTGCCAACGCCAATGCATCAGCGACGAGTGTCCTTAGGTTGGGGGAGTAGGGAGTGGGGAGTAGGGAGTAGGGGCAGAGGTGGCTAAGGCGAAACTTAAAACTCTCCATGTCTCCTCGCTCCTCACTTTTCTGTAACACGATCGTCCTACTGGGTATCCATACGACATCCAACTCAGTGATTCTGTCCATCAAACTCAAATCAACTACGACGAATTTAAAGCTTTCATTGGTGACATCCAGCCGCCTGAGACCTTGATGCAAACGCAGACCGATCGCAAAATTGCCGAAGAACAGCGCAAAACCTAGAGATGCGGTAGGAACTTGAGTTCAGGTGTCAGAATGAAAGCCTGATGCCTGATGCCTTTGCCGCTCGTTGTATGAGCTATTGCTTGAATTTAATTTGCACCTCACCGCAGAACCTTGACAGTGCCGAATGCTGTCAAGCCTGCGGTTTTCGCTTGCAGTTGCACAACCGTTACCGTGCGATAGCGCTGATTGGGCAGGGTGGTTTTGGGCGGACGGTTTTAGCGATCGATGAGCGGGAGCAGGCAGAAGGCAGAAGGCAGAAGGCAGAAGGGATAGAACTAGAAGCTGAGGATCAGAGAACAAACGAACTGTTTGCTTCCGATGCTGCTCTTTGTGTCATCAAACAGTTTTTCCCACAGCAACCTGCCTTCACGGAACCGGAAGCCGCGATCGCCCTTTTTCGCCAAGAGGCACAGCGGCTCAAAGAACTGGGCGAACATCCCCAAATTCCAACGCTGTTGGATGCGTTTGAGGATAGGCAACAGTTTTACCTGGTGCAAGAGTTTATTGATGGTCAGAATTTAGAGCAGACATTAGCAGAACAGGAAGCGTTCACCGAAGCCGCAATTTGGCACTTGCTGACGGCGATACTCCCGGTGCTGAAGTTTATCCACGATCGCCAAATCATTCACCGCGACATCAAACCTGCCAACCTGATCTGGCGACGGGACGGCACCTTTTCTCGTCTCGTTTTAGTGGATTTTGGCGCAGCAAAATTGGTGCAGCCGAGCGATCACCTCAAAATGGGCACCAGTATCGGTAGCGCTGAGTACGTTGCACCAGAGCAGGCGCGTGGCAAAGCTGTTTTTGCCAGCGACCTCTACAGCTTGGGTGTGACCTGTCTTCACCTGCTAACAAATCTATCGCCCTTTGATCTGTTTGATTCGGTCAACGATGCTTGGGTTTGGCGGCAGTATGTGACGGCTCCAGTGAGCGATCGCCTTGCAGCAATCCTCGATCGGCTCCTGCAAAATGCCTTGATCAAACGGTTTCAATCAGCAGATGAAGTGATGAGGGCGATTGGGGAGTCAGCAGAGGGAGCAGAGGGAGCAAGGGGAGAAGCGGGAGATGCTTTATTACCAACAACTAACAACCGAAAGCTAACAACCTTTTCATCTCTTTCTGTTCCCTACTCCCCACTCCCGACTCCCTACTCCCCACCATTTATCCCCTGGCAGTGCGTTCATACTCTCACTGGGCACACTGCCAGCGTTAATGCAGTCGCCCTTAACCCCAATCGCCCTATTCTTGCCAGCAGTAGCGAAGACAAAACGATCCGCTTCTGGGATCTACAAACGGGCAGTGTAATGACGGCTGTGCTTGATCATGTGCTGGCGGTTCGTGCGATCGCCTTTAGCCCGGATGGTGAAACAGTCGTCTCTGGAGGACAAGATCGCAGCGTCGTGCTAACGCGAAAATGGCAGCTGGATATTGCGGGTCGCAGCACAACCTTAGGACATCATACGCACGCAGTTACCGCGATCGCATTTACCCCCAATGGACGAATGCTTGCCAGCGCCAGCCGCGATAAAACCATCAAGCTTTGGAATCTTCAGACACGAGAAGAACTTTGCACGCTGAAAGCACATCGACTTAACGTCACAGCGATCGCGTTTAGCCCCGATGGACGGTTTCTTGCCAGCGCCAGCGCCGATCACACCGCCTGCTTGTGGACAACCGAAGCGAATCTCAGTATTCAGATGCGCTACACCTTCAGCGATCACATTGGCACAGTGCAAGCAGTCGCCTTCAGCCTGGACAGCCAGATACTGGCAACGGGCGGGGACGATCGCACCATCAAACTTTGGAGTACCCAAACTGGACGCTTGCTCCACACCTTCCCAGGACACTCCTGGACGGTGAGCGCGCTCAAATTCACCCCAGACGGCTTGACGCTCATCAGCGCCAGTTGGGACGGCACATTGAAACTGTGGGCTTTAACCGATCGCCAATCGCCTGCGATCGTCCTGAGCGGACACAGCGATTCGATTAACGCGATCGCTCTCAGTGCCGATGGTAAAACCCTTATTAGCGGTAGCAGCGATCGTACCATTCGCGTTTGGCAACTTAAGGAGGGGAGCGATCGCTACTCATAGCCCTACTCCCTACTCCCCACTCCCCACTCCCCATTAGAATGAACAATATAGCGCCAGGAGCAAGTCATGGTTGTCACACCACCTGTACTAGGAGAACAGCGCGTTATTCTTCAGAACATTAGCTGGCAATGCTTTGAGTATTTGCTGAATGAGTTGGGCGAGAATCGGGCAGCGCGACTTGCTTACGATCGAGGGGTTTTAGAAATCATGTCGCCTTTCATGCCGCATGAACACGTCAAACGACTGATTGAACGTTTTGTTGAGACGCTTTGTGATGAT
This sequence comes from Tildeniella sp., assembly GCF_059505325.1. Lineage (NCBI taxonomy): Bacteria > Bacillati > Cyanobacteriota > Cyanophyceae > Oculatellales > Oculatellaceae > Tildeniella > Tildeniella sp. The sequence goes on along the minus strand of NZ_JCACKI010000006.1, from coordinate 113,672 downwards.
CTTGACCTTCCCATTCGTAGCGCCGGATCGTTGACTTGCAAGCGCAACGATTTAGAGCGTGGTATTGAGCCAGATTCTGGCTTCTACATCCAGACCGAACCGTTCATTCGGCACCTGGAACACATCGATTTGATGCGAGATCCGCCGCCAGACTTGATGCTCGAAGTAGACTTTAGCAGTTCCTCTTTGAACAAAGAGCCAATCTATTTGGCATTAGGAGTGCCAGAGTTTTGGCGCTATGCCAGAGGCGAACTGACGATCAAGCAGCTACGCCAGGGAAGATACGTGCAGCTTGACCATAGCCCGACCTTTGCCAATTTACCCTTGACGGAAATTCCCAGGTTTCTCAGCCAAAGCACTCATCTGGGCGAAAGAGGTGTGGTCAAAGCCTTCCGATCGTGGGTGCAAGAATGTCTGCAAACCCAATCACCATAGAATGAGTTGCGATGCTTTGTTGAAAAATTGGCGGCAGATGCCCCAGCTCACGAGCAGTGTTGTGATGAGTGTGGCAAACGCTAGCATGAACATGACTAGCATCTGGTAAGCGGCTGCCAATAAAGGGTCAGCCCCAGCCAGGATCTGTCCGGTCATGATGCCCGGTAAGGTGACGATCCCTACCACCATCATGGTGTTAATTGTGGGAATGAGTCCCGCTTTAATGGCATCTTTGCGGTATTGAGCGATCGCCTGCTGTGGCGTAGCGCCTAAACTCAAGTGCGTTTCAATCTCTAGCTGGCTATTGTTCAGGGTGCTGACTAAGCGTTCGCCCGCGATCGCCGCTCCATTCATCGCATTCCCCAGCACAATGCCTGCTAACGGAATCAGGTACTGCGGCTCGTACCAAACCTGCGGCTGAATGACTAGCAAACCCGTATACGCTAAGGTCAAAGCAGTGCTGATCAGCATGGAGCCTCCCACTAGGGGCAAGAGATGCGGCACTTTTTTGCTAATGCGGTTGCGAGCCACGATCGTGGCGATCGTCAGCATCACCCCTAGCACCCCCAGCACTACCCAGGGATTCCGAATCGCAAAAACCGCCGCCAGCACGTAGCCTACGACCAGCAATTGCATGATCGTGCGCCCGGTTGCCACTGCTAAATGCCACTCCAGCCCTAAGCGCTGCCATGCCGAGAGCGCAATGGCGATCGCCATCATGCCTAGCGCCCAGACGATTTGTAGCGGTGAATCCATATAGAGTAGTTGTTGGTTGTTAGTTGTTAGAGAATGGGAAGGAGAAGTAGGAGAGGAAAGAGGCACAGAGTTCATGCACAGCTCAAAGCTCTTTAGGGTGCGGCGCTAAACCAAACTCTTTCTCTTCATTCCTTATCCCTTACTCCTCATCTCAGCCAACATGGCTGCAACAATCATCCCTTTAAGCCAGTCCAATCATCTAAATGACACAATTTGATTCCATTTAAAGGCAAAGTTTGATTCTATAGACAGAGTGTGATGTGTGGTGTAAGTGAGTGAGTAAAATTCCCCCGTTTGATTTATCCGAGCAGTATAAAATCATTGGCGATGAGGTGAATGCGGCAGTTTTAGCCGTGCTTTCCTCCGGTCGCTACATTGGCGGTGCAGCGGTTGAAGGCTTTGAACAACAGTTCGCTGACTATATCAGCACCTCAGAATGCATTGCTTGTAACTCTGGCACGGATGCGCTGTACCTGGCATTGCGATCGCTCAACATTGGCGCAGGCGATGAGGTCATTACAACGCCGTTTACCTTCATTGCTACAGCAGAGATGATCAGCGCGGTTGGTGCTACGCCTGTTTTTGTGGATATTGAAGCGCAGACCTTTAATCTGGATCTGGATCTGGTGGAAGCTGCGATGACGGAACGGACACGGGCAATTCTACCCGTACATCTGTTTGGGCAACCCGTTGACATGACGCGACTGATGGCGATCGCTCAACGTCACAATCTGGCTATCATCGAAGATTGCGCTCAGGCTGTCGGTGCAGAATGGGCAGCGCAAAAAGTCGGCAGCATCGGACACATTGGCTGCTTCAGCTTTTATCCCACCAAAAATCTGGGTGCTTGTGGCGACGGCGGGGCAGTGACGACGAATGATCCCGCGATCGCCGCTAGGATGAGAATGCTCCGCGATCACGGTAGACGTGCAGGTGGCTACTACCATGAAGCGATCGGTGTTAACTCTCGCTTGGATGCGTTGCAGGCTGCCATCTTGCAAGTCAAGTTGCGCTATCTGGACACCTGGAATCAACAGCGTCGGGCTATTGCCGATCGCTATCAGCATCTGTTGCAGCATGTTCCAAACATCGCGCCACCGCAAGAGCCAGTAGGTGGAAAGGGCGTTTGGAACCAGTACACGCTTCGCGTTCTCGGTCATACGCACAGCGCTGAACAAACTAAAAGCTCTTACAGAGATGCGGTGCGTCAACAGTTGCAGGCGGATGGGGTCAGTTCAATGGTTTATTACCCTCTACCACTGCATCTACAGCCAATCTACACAGATCAAGCGCAACCGCCCAAGCTTCACCCAATCGCGGAACGGGCTGCTGGTGAAGTGCTTTCGTTACCTATGTTTCCTGAACTCTCCCCTGAAGAACAAGATCGAGTCGTGTATAGCTTAAAGGATTGCCTTGTTTGAGCGCTCGTCCGGTCGAGCAGGCGAAAATCTCAACACCTTGGGTATGCTTAGCCATGAGAGAGCAAGCTTGCGGCGATCGACAACGAGTGTCGCTGTGATACTCCTTGCCGCCCCTTGCTTCTTTCTCAGAGTCGGTTGAACTTCCACTAAACTGTGGCTACACAGGCAAGCTTCGGCTGGCGGTCAGCGATCAGCAGCAAAAACGAATCTGTAGGGCGATTTTATAGAAGTGGTATTAAATGCATTGCTGGGTCAAGAGTTAACGTTAGGTTAATTAAAACGCTAGGTATTTGTAGTTTCGTATACTATGATTAAGTTATAACGAGATCGACACTGAGTCCTTAAATAGACCAGGAAAGTTCTTGCATTTAATTGGTTCCACCGGGGGCGATGCTGGCGAGTTGCGGTGCTGCCCTATACACTTGAGAGCACGTTAGAGAGGTAAAGACAAGCGTGGGTCAGCATCCCCTTAGTCGGTTGAGACGCTATGATGCGGGCGCGATCGCTCAACACTATCGCTATCGTCCCTGGAAAACAGTTGGACGTTCTTTACAAGTCGTAGTATCATTCCTGGCTTTTCTTTGGGGTCTGAAATGGGATGAGTGGCGAGGCAATCAGATCAGCGCTCAGCCCAAGCGGGCGGATCAACTGCGCAGAACGTTGATTAAGCTGGGTCCTACGTTTATCAAAGTTGGGCAAGCCCTATCGACGCGACCGGATTTAATTCGTAAAGATTTTCTTGATGAGCTGATCAAGCTGCAAGACCAGCTACCTCCGTTTCCGACCCCCATTGCCTTTGCTCTGATTGAAGCAGAACTCGATCGCTCGGTTGACGAGATGTTCAGTCAGATTTCGCCACTTCCTGTAGCCGCCGCCAGTCTGGGACAGGTCTACTACGCCCGTCTTTACAGTGGCGAAGAGGTTGCTGTGAAAGTGCAGCGCCCTAATCTCTTACCTGTGCTGACATTAGACCTCTATCTGATGCGGTGGGCAGCTAGTTGGCTGGCTCCTTGGCTCCCGCTCAATCTGGGGCACGACCTGACGCTGGTGGTTGACGAGTTTGGTGTCAAACTGTTTGAAGAAATCGATTACCTTAACGAAGGGCGCAACGCTGAGAAGTTTGCAACTAATTTCCGTAATGACGCAACGGTTAAGGTGCCCGCGATCTACTGGCGCTACAGCAGCCAGCATGTACTGGTTCTAGAGTGGATTCATGGCGTTAAGCTGACCGACACAGAACGCATTCGAGACGTTGGACTAGGAACGGATGCGCTGATTGAAATTGGAGTCACATCGGGTCTGCGTCAGTTGCTGGAGTATGGTTTTTTCCACGCCGACCCTCATCCTGGCAATCTTTTCGCAATGGCACCGCATTGTGACCTTCAGGGCGGCAGTAGTAGTGCTGAGCAGCCGATCGCTCAGATGGCATACATTGACTTTGGCATGATGGATCAGCTTGAAGAGGCTGCGAAGGAAACGATCGTCGATGCCGTGGTGCATCTGATCAACAAAGACTATGTTGATTTGGCAAAAGATTTCGTCAAGCTTGGCTTTCTGACACCCGATACCGATATTCAGCCGATCGTCCCTGCTTTAGAAGCGGTGCTGGGCGATGTCTTGGGCGAAAGCGTCAAGGACTTTAACTTCAAAACGATCACCGATCGCTTTTCGGAATTGATGTACGAGTACCCCTTCAGACTGCCAGCCAAGTTTGCGCTGATCATTCGCTCGTTGGTCACTCAAGAAGGTCTTGCCTTGACCCTCAACCCCAATTTTAAGATTGTGGATGTTGCGTACCCTTACATCGCGCAACGACTTTTGACCGGAGAGTCCCCCGCTTTGCGGCGCAGGTTGCTGGAAGTACTCTTTAAAGACGATAAGTTCCAATGGGAGCGATTGGAAAACCTGATTGCGATCGCCCGCAGCGATCAGTCATTTGACCTTTTGCCTACCGCTCAGTTAGGACTGCAATACTTACTGTCTGACGAAGGCAAATTTCTTCGACGACAGTTGATTATTGCCCTGACACAGGACGATCGCTTACACACTGAAGAAGTGCAGCGTCTCTGGAATCTAATTAAGGGCGATCTTCAACCCGGTCGCTTATTTAGCGCGGCGATTGGGGCTTTGGCAGAATTTTCTACTGCTGGAACAGCCGCACTGATACCCTCTGCATTGACCGCTATTCGCAAGGTCTAGAGCGCCGAAACGGTGTAGGGTTAAAGGAGCCAGAATGATTAGTAGCGCGTTGCGCTGTTGCACTACAAAATCTTAAGACCACAACATCTTAAGTTCACTGTTGCAACTTAAATCCCGGCACCAAAACTTAGAACTTCATCTCTATCAACTATGTATTCCATTCCCGAACCGCCATACGTACTGCTAATTGGTGGTCTGTTTTTTAGCCTCGCTTCGGGCGTTGCCTTTGAATCCGTTTTGAAGAAAGCGGTTCAGGATTGGTCAAAAAACCGTTCGACACGCACCCTGGCAAATTTGCAAGGCATCCAGCTTTTTCTTCCCTTCCTGGGTATTGCGTTGGGTATATGCCTTTTTCTCTCGTCTGGGATGGAAGTGTTTGGCTTTACAACTCAACTGTCGTATGCGATCGCTCTACCACTTACCGTGCTGATCGGCTGGCTCATCTGGTCGCAACTAGGCAAGATTCTGGCGCAGCTAGAGCGCGGCGGCTCTCAAGCCTTAGACCTTGATTCTTGGGGTTAACCTTTAGAGAAAATAACGGTTCTAAGCAGATCGGAACTGAGACCATCCAAGAAGAGGCTGTTAGCCTCGTTTTTGTCGCGCTTCTGATAGCAGACTCGCTAGACGCAGAAAAACAGCCTCCTAACTGACGGGTTCAGGGGGCTGTTTTAATCATTTCATGCCGCGTGAAACTGAGATGCTGAGGAACCCTACGCTTGTCGAGAGTAGTACTCAACCACCAGCAGCTCGTTAATTTGAAGCGCTACCCACTCGCGATCGATGACGCTATTAACCTTACCAACGAGTTTGCTCTTATCGAACTCCAAATGGCTAGGCAAGTTTGCCAACCCTGGATATTGCAGGTTGGTTTCAACAATCTTACGAGAGCGTTCCTGATCCTTCACGCCAATCACTTCACCGGGACGGCACTGGTAACTTGGAATATCGACCACACGTCCGTTGACAGTGACATGACCATGATTCACCAGTTGACGTGCCCCCGGAATGGTCGGAGCCATCCCTAAGCGAAAAATGGTGTTATCCAGGCGCATCTCCAGCAGTTGCAGTAAGGTTTGCCCTGTGGAACCTGCGGCTCGGCGAGCTTTTCGCACATAGCGCAGTAGTTGGCGTTCGGTGATCCCGTAGTTGAAGCGGAGCTTTTGCTTTTCTTCCAGTCGAACCGCATACTCAGAACGTTTTTTGCGGTCTTGACCATGCTGACCGGGTGGGTATGCACGTCTGGGTGCTTTGCGAGTCAACCCAGGCAAATCTCCCAGCCGACGCACAATCCGCAGCCGTGGACCTCGATATCGCGACATCTAACTTCCTCTAAATTCGTCTAAGAGTTTTGACAAGAACATCTAGTATAGGCTCTGACGACTCTAATTTTAAAGAAATATTGTTGCGTTTTTTTAGTGTTGCTCGATCACTAAGCCGATTTTTGTGGTTTAGAGGACTTGATACGATCGGTCAACCGCTGCGAGACTTCAGTCACAAAGAGGGTTATGAGTACCGCATCATCGATTTTGTCCACGGAATGCAGTCTGGCAGAATATGAATGGACTGAGGACGTAAATTAGCGGTCAGCGGTCAGGGGTCAGCGGTCAGCAATTAGCGGTCAGCAATTAGCGGTCAGGGGTCAGCGGTCAGAAAAAAGCTGATGCTGTAGCTGGCTTCCCGAAGGATTGGCTAGTGGCTGAGAGCTAATCCAACTGTGTGCTGTTGTCTTTAGCGATCGCTAAATCTCGTCGGGATCGATCCCCAGCGATCGCAATTGTGCCGCGAGGCGATCGGCTCGTTGCTGCGATGCATTGGCGCGCTGCCCTTCTCGAATTGCCAACTCTTCGGGGCTGAGTAGACGGTTGCCTTGCTGGTCATACCAGTACAGCCATTCGCGGGTGCGACCGCAATGAGTGCCACGATCGCGCCCGATCGCCAGTCCAACCTCTGGGAGCCAAACGCGATCGTCGGGTTGCAGCACGTAGCGTCCGTCTACCAGCCGATACACCTCTAGTGGAGCGCGCTTGCGGCGATAGCGGCGACTGGGGACATAGATGACGTAATAGAGAATGCCAAGCTGAGCATAATCGAACTTTTTCTGCTCGTATTCGCCGCCATAGGTTTTGGAGACGACTTCTAACGCCAGCACGGGTACAATGCCATCTTCTTCCCATAGGACGTAGCTTAAGCGTCCTTCTTCGTCGATGAACCGATCGACTCCAAGGCTGAGAAAGCCGTCGGGCACGATCGGCGGCTGGCTGGGGGCGTAGTAAATGCCCATGTCGATGCCGAAAAACCAATCGGTGCGATCGCTCCATGCTAGAGCCAGAATTGCTTGTAGCAAATTGGGGATGAGGTTTTGCAGCTCATTATCCACAGGCGTATCGTCCGAATCGGGTAGCTCGGCTGCGGAGGGCAAACAGCTTAAAGGGTCGTACTGTACCATGCTGGCGTTACCATGCGTGCGATCGTCGGGGTAGCTGACTGTATTTTAACGAATGAGGTTGCTATCTCTGAAACAGCCTTGAGCGATCGCGCCACAATAGGTCTAAAAGACACGGTAGGGAGATTGGGATGGCGACTCATGCAGATGCCCGCTGGGAATTTTGGATCGATCGAGGCGGTACCTTTACTGACATCGTGGCGCGCAGACCAGACGGAAGCCTGACGGTGCATAAGCTACTGTCTGAAAATCCCTCACGCTATCGTGATGCATCCATGCAGGGCATCCGCGATCTTTTAGGACTTGCAGCCGATGCGCCGATTCCCACCGAGCAAATTGCCGCGATCAAAATGGGTACCACTGTTGCAACTAACGCACTGCTAGAACGCAAGGGCGATCGCGTGGTTCTTGTCATCACCAAAGGCTTTCGGGATGCGTTGCGAATTGGCTACCAGAATCGTCCCAACATTTTTGCGCGTCACATCGTTCTGCCCGAAATGCTGTACGAACGAGTGATTGAGGTTGAGGAACGCTATAGCGCACAGGGTGAGGAACTTTTACCGCTTGATGCCACTGCCGAAGCCGCCTTAACCAGCGCTCTGGAAGAGGCGTATGCAGAGGGTATTCGAGCTTGTGCGATCGCCTTTATGCACGGCTATCGGTATCCCAATCATGAGCAGAAGGCAGCGGCGATCGCTCAAGCAGTTGGGTTTACCCAGATTTCTGTCTCTCATGTGGTCAGTCCCTTGATGAAGTTCATTAGTCGCGGTGATACCACTGTTGTTGATGCGTACCTGTCACCCATTCTGCGGCGGTATGTGGAGCAGGTGAGCCAGGAGCTTGGGGAAGTAGGGGAAGCGGGGGAAGATAGAAAACCGCAGAGACGCAGAGGCGCAGAGAGTCAGGCTACGTTAGTGGTTGAGAACTCGGCACTTCGACCTCAGAACTCGGATGTTGCAGCTCAAAGCTCAGATGTTGCAGCTCAGAACTCGGCACTTCGACCTCAGAACTCGGACGTTGCAGCTCGGAACTCGGCACTTCGACCTCAAAACTCGGATATTGCAGCTCAGAACTCCCCACTCCCCACTCCCCACTCCCCACTCCCCACTCCCCACTCCCCACCCCCCACTCCCCACTCCCCACTCCCCACTCCCCAACTCCTCTTCATGCAATCCAACGGAGGCTTAACGGATGCTCGATCGTTCCAGGGCAAAGACAGCATCCTCTCCGGTCCTGCAGGCGGCATTGTGGGAGCGGTGCAAACCAGTAAGCTGGCTGGGCTAGACAAAATCATTAGCTTTGATATGGGCGGCACCTCCACGGATGTCGCGCACTATGCGGGCGAATATGAGCGGGAATTTGAAACGGAGGTGGCAGGCGTGCGTCTGCGGGCACCGATGATGTCGATTCATACCGTGGCGGCAGGTGGCGGTTCGCTTTTGCACTTCGATGGGTCGCGGTATCGCGTTGGTCCAGAGTCGGCAGGGGCAAATCCGGGTCCTGCTTGCTACCGCAATGGCGGCGTACTGGCAGTAACGGATTGCAATGTGATGGTAGGCAACCTGCAACCAGACTTTTTCCCGCACGTGTTTGGGGCAAACGGTGATCTGCCGCTTGATGTTGCCGTAGTACAGCAGAAGTTCAGTGATCTGGCAGCGCAAATTCAAGCCGCAACAGGTGATATCCGATCGCCCGCACAAGTAGCGCAAGGTTTTCTGACGATCGCCATCGAAAAAATGGCAAGCGCGATCAAAAAAATCTCCGTTCAGCGCGGCTACGACGTAACTGAGTACACCCTTTGCTGTTTTGGTGGAGCTGGGGGACAACATGCCTGCGCGATCGCGGACACATTAGGGATGCAACAAGTCTTTCTGCACCCGTTTGCAGGCGTTTTATCTGCCTACGGTATGGGTTTGGCGGATGTTCGTGTGATGCGCGAAAGGGCGATCGAAGCCCCATTAAGCCAACCGCGATTGCCAGAACTTGAACGTGCCCTTGCCAATCTCACAGCAGACGCAAAAGCTGAACTGCTTCAGCAGGGCATTCTCGACGCACAGATGCAAGTGTTGCCCAAAGCCCATTTGCGCTATCAAGGCACTGACTCTGCGCTAATCGTTAGCTTTGGTGATTGCAACGCGATGACTGCCGCTTTTGAACAAGCACACCGTCAACGCTATGGCTTTATCGCTGAGAACAAGCCATTGCTGGTCGAAGCGATATCTGTTGAAGCGATCGGTGTGACCAATACGATCGACGAACCGATCAGTACAGAAACTCGTAAAAAGCCCTTAACTGCGATCGCAACCGTCCAGACCTATGGGGCTGACTCCTGGCACTCAACCCCCGTGTTTCAGCGTGAGCAACTGCTTCCGGGCGATCGCATCCTCGGTCCCGCACTCATCATCGAACCCACAGGTACTAACGTCATTGCAACCGGATGGCAGGCGGAATTGACGGAGCGAGGGCATCTGATTTTGAGGAAGGAGAGGAGAGAGCGGTCAGCGGTCAGCGGTCAGCGGTTAGAAGCGGAGGAGCAGAGGGAGCATGAAAATGAAGCACTCAGAACTCAAAACTCAGAACTCAAAACTCACCTCACTTCCTCTTCACCCTGCTCCCCACTCCCCACTCCCCACTCCCCCGATCCCGTTTTGCTCGAAATCTTCAACCATTTATTTATGGCGATCGCCGAGCAGATGGGCTTCACGCTGCAAAATACCAGCTACTCTGTCAACATCAAAGAGCGTCTCGACTTTTCCTGCGCTGTGTTTGATCAGCACGGACAGTTAGTTGCCAATGCGCCGCACATTCCCGTGCATCTCGGCTCCATGAGCGAAAGCGTCCAGTCACTCATCACCACTCACGGCAGCACGTTGCAACCAGGCGATGTTTACGTTCTCAATAATCCTTACAACGGGGGAACGCATTTGCCGGATGTGACGGTGATTACGCCAGTGTTTGAGAAGGATAAAGGCGAAAGAATAAAGGCTAAGAAGCAAGCTGATTCATCCTTTAGCATTCATCCTTTAGCCTTTCCCGATCGCCCTCTCTTCTACGTCGCCTCTCGCGGACACCACGCCGATATCGGTGGCATTTCGCCGGGATCGATGCCGCCAAATAGTGTGTCGATCGCGCAAGAAGGCATTCTCATCGACAATTTTCAATTGGTGGATCAGGGAAAATTTCGTGAGCGGGAACTGCTTGAACTACTCACGACAGGCGACTATCCAGTACGCAATCCAATGCAGAACGTGGCGGATTTGCAGGCTCAAATTGCTGCCAACGAGCGTGGTGTACAGGAACTCCACAAGATGGTGCAGCACTATGGGTTAGACACTGTGCAAGCGTATATGCGGCACGTGCAAGACAATGCGGAAGCATCGGTGCGCCGTGTCATTGATATGTTGACGGATGGCAGCTTTACCTATGCGATGGATGATGGTAGTCAGATTGCGGTGTCGGTCACATTCGATCGTCCTACTCGCAGCGCTACGATCGACTTCACAGACACATCACCCCAGCAACCCAACAACTTCAACGCGCCTGTGGCTGTGTGCAAAGCTGCCGTTCTCTATGTCTTCCGCAGTTTAGTAGACGACGATATTCCACTCAATGCAGGCTGTCTTAAACCTCTAAATATCATCATTCCTGATGGCTGTATGCTCAATCCACATTCTCCAGCCGCCGTCGTCGCAGGGAACGTGGAAACGTCTCAAGTTGTGACAGATGCTTTGTATGGCGCGTTGAACGTGATGGCAGCCTCACAGGGGACGATGAACAACTTCACCTTTGGCAATCAGCGCTATCAGTATTATGAAACGGTCTGTGGTGGTTCAGGTGCAGGGTCAACGTTTGACGGTACGGATGCAGTCCAAACGCACATGACTAACTCTCGCCTGACTGATCCAGAAGTGTTGGAATGGCGCTTTCCCGTCCGGTTGGAAGACTTTGCAATTCGTCCCGACAGCGGTGGACGAGGTTCGCATCGTGGCGGTAATGGTGTGATTCGTCGGCTCCGCTTTAAGGAAACGATGACAGCAGCAATTCTGTCGGGGCATCGGTTGGTGGCACCGTTTGGTTTGGAGGGTGGCGCACCCGGCATAGTGGGACGCAACTGGGTTGAACGAGCCGATGGCACGATCGAACCTCTAGACAGCAAAGCCGAAGTCACCATGCATCCCGGCGATACCTTTGTAATTGAAACACCTGGTGGTGGTGGTTATGGATTGTTCGATGGCTTATCTGGTTAGCTTGAACATACTTGCAACCGCAGATTACACCGTTGGGTATGCGATCGCGTTTAATTAGCTCGATCTAGTTGAACAGTTCAAACGTGATGATCAATCGCCAGCAAAAAGCGAGGGGTCAGTAGTTAAAGATAATTACTGCACCCTCGCTGCTATTTGCTAATAAGCGATCGCTTATGCGGGCATTAACACTGTGTCAATGATGTGGATAACGCCATTGTCAGCCGCAACATCAGGAGTTGAAACGGTAGATTCATTGATTTTAACACCGTTAGAAGCGTCAATTTTCACATCTGAACCTTGAACGGTAGTCGCCGACTTCAGCTTAACGACATCAGCCGCCATCACTTTGCCAGAAACAACGTGATAGGTCAGGATTTGCTTGAGTTTAGGAAGATCCTTAAGCAAGCTATCAACGGTTCCAGCAGGGAGCTTAGCAAAGGCTTCGTCGGTAGGAGCAAAAACGGTGAAAGGACCTTTTCCTTTCAGAGTTGTGACCAAATCAGCAGCTTTCAAAGCAGCAGCCAAAGTGGTAAAAGAACCAGCATTAACAGCAGTATCGATGATATCAGCCATGTGTTTTACCTAAGATTGTGTGTCTGTAAACAATTATAAACCACTTATCAATAAAATAGTGCGATCGCTACAAATTGACCTGATCTCTTTAGTCTGATGCGCTATTACACTGAGTACTTTTATACATGCATTAGATATATTTTCTACATCTTAAAAAGAGATTAACCTCGGATAAAAAACAATAAAAACATCTCTCTATAGGCTGAGTTGGAATAAGAACTTGAGTTATTTATCAATACAAAATCTGGCTTAAAAACAAATAGGCGATAATTGATCAAAAGCATAATTTTTTAAGCGGTTGGTATGCTTTGATCGAGCTTTAATGTGCAGTGACTGCTGATTGACTGACAAAACTCAATCGCCCTCACCTCCAACCCCTCTCTCAGCGGACGAGTGCTGTTTGGGCAACAGTGCAAAAGATTTGTCAGTCAACCAGACCCCAACTCTTTTGTTGATTGCCTACACTCCGCACCATGGCTGCATTGAACCTAAGAATGCGGCGCAATTGCAGCCTTTCCCAGCCAGTGCGATCGCATCTGTTGATGTTTTAGATCGATTAGTTGCTTTAGCTGCTTCAGGCAGCGATCGTCACCTGCGATCGCACTTTCTCAATCCACTCATGCAGACCATCGGTATTCAGGCGATAGCTGAGCGGGTGTGCGATCAGGCGTGCGGTGCTCTCAAAGAGAAGATCGGTTTCAACCAAGCCGTTTTCGCGCAGCGTGGTGCCAGTAGCGACCAAATCGACGATCGCCTCTGACATTCCTGTGATGGGTCCCAACTCGACCGAGCCGTAGAGCGGCACAATTTCTACAGGCAAATCCAAACTATCAAAATACTCGCGGGCACAGTGGACAAACTTCGACGCAACTCGTCCGTAAAGTGGCAACTCTAACGCCGATCGATAGGGGCTAGACTGCTTTACTGCTACCGACATGCGGCATTTGCCAAAGCCTAAATCTACTAGATGTGCGACAGGGGGCGTTTTCTCGCGCAGCACATCGTAGCCAATAATGCCTAACTGCGCCTGACCATACTCCACATAGACTGGCACATCGTAATTCCTTACCAGCAGCGCCTTAGCTGTGCCTGTTGGGTCTGTAATTTGCAGCAGCCGATTGGTTGGATCGAGGAAAGCGCTGAAGTCTAGCCCAACAGCTTGCAGCAAGCGAATGCTGTCGGATAAAAGAGCGCCTTTGGGGAGTGCAACGGTGATCATAACGAGCGTTTGGCTATCAGCAGACATCGAACAGCACGATAATAATAGCTGAAAGCTGATGTCTAAAAGGCTAATCGCTTCTATGCGGATTCTCTTGGTGGATGACGAAGTCGAAATGGCAGATCCCTTGAGCCTCCTTTTGACGCGCGAAGGCTATGCAGTGGATGTAGCGTATGACGGCGATCGCGGCAACCAGTTAGCACAACAGGGACACTATGACCTGTTGATTCTGGACTGGATGCTGCCTCGTTACTCTGGGTTGGAAATTTGCCAGCAGTTGCGATCGCGTGGTGATACTACTCCTGTCTTATTTCTGACAGCAAAGGATACCGTTGACGATCGTGTGCAGGGTTTAGACGCAGGAGCCGACGATTACATCATTAAACCGTTTGAACTGCGAGAGTTACTTGCCAGAGTGCGAGCACTGCTGCGTCGTCCACCCTCTTTGGAGCAAGTTACGCCAACTCAACGGCTGCACGTGGACGATTTGGAACTCGATCTGAGCAATCAGCTTGCCTACCGACAGGGACGGGCGATCGAGCTGTCCGAAAAAGAAACGCAGCTACTCGAATACCTGATGCGACACCCCAACCAGATCCTCACGCATGAGCAAATTCACCAATATCTCTGGGGCGATGGCGCTGAAAAACCAACCAGCAACGCCCTCGCTGCACAAGTCCGGCTACTGCGACGCAAAATCGAAGCCGATGGCGAACCACCCTTGATTAACACCGTCTATGGCAGAGGCTATCGCTTTGGGTTTCCGACAGAATCACTCTAATGTATGGACACTGTCTTGTAGAGGAGAATTTTCATGCGATCGTTCATAGCATCTAGCCTTCTGGCGTTGACAAGTCTAGCAGGATTCGTCCCTCAGACACAGGCTCAACCTCGCATCAACTTTGAAACGCAAGGCTGCGAACGAACCAGTGAAGTGAACGCAATGGCTTGCGATCGACCGCATCACCTGTAGTACAAACCTTCTCGAAAATTTAAAGGCGCAATGGCTTCTAGCGATTATCTAGAAGCCATTGCACGTTACGTTGTTGAGAGCCTCTACTGCATCATGCAGCTCAAAAATGGGACTGGAGCCACTCGCGTTTCGATCGAGAATTCATCAAGAACCAAGCTTCAGATCCTTACCCTGCACTGTAGAAGCCGACTCCACGCCCAACAACTTGTTAATCGTTGGGACAACATCAATGTTACGCACCTGTTGCAGCTTGCCACGACGGATATCTGGACCCGCCGCAAAGAAAATGGCGCTCATATTGAGCGTGTTGGGATCATAACCGTGTGCGCCATAGAAGTTTGGCACGGAAAGCACGGGAGGAGTTGCTGGCGCGTCGCCTAAGCGCTGTATAACAGGGGACTGTATACCGTCAAAGTTGTAGCCTTGTACCATCGTTGCGAAGACATCACCTGAATCTTGACCAATAAAGTTATTGGTGCTTAAGCCGAAGGATGGATCGTTCACGTCAGCCGGGATGGGACGAGCGTAGATTTTGTCAAAGATTGGCTTGTCACGCTTCGTGTAGTTTGGGTTTGTCTCCACAAAGTCCTCGAGGATTTTGACGATTTGCTTCTGCAACACGACATACTCGTCTGGAGTGACGATGCCATCTGGTTCGCGCCCTTTGAGATTGATGTAAATGTGGGTAGCAGGTCCAGACGTAATCGCGCGAACTTTGGTGGAGTCGATCCCGTTGTTTCTCAAGAGAGTGTTGAAATCAACGGCTGTGTGAAACGGCGCAAACCCGTGATCAGAGACGACAATGATGTTGCTCTTGGGTGTGCCGTTGCGAGTTGTACCCACTGTGTCAATGATGCGCTGCACAGAGCTGTTAGCCACTCGGTAAGCGGTTTGAACGTAGGTTTGATAACGTGCAATTTTTGCCTGATCTTGTCCAGCACCGATCGTATTAGGATCGGTAATAGTCGTCGCTTGCCGTGGATCGATCGCCAAAAACTGGTGTTCGGAACCATCGGGCTGCTCAATGTATGTCAGCACCAAATCAGCATCGGGAGTTCTGGCGATCGCGCGCAAAATAACGCGAGTCTGGTAATCCACAAAGGTGCGTACCAGATCTTCGTAGATTGCTTCTAAGTCGGCATCAGGAAAATCAGTAAAGCCAGGGCTGAGTCGCTCTGGAATGCGGAAGTCTGGCTGGGGTGCCCAGAAGCCAACATTGTTGTTGATGTCATCTACATCTGCCAGCACTGCCGCATTCCTGGGAATAGAGTTGGCAGAGTAACGGGCAATTCTAACGGTTGCTAAATCTGGCGCAAGCGTACTCACGTAGAACCCGGTGCCTGCTTTGCTAGCACTGCCTTCCAGATAAAAAAGAGCGGAAGTGCGATCGCTCGCCTTGACGTATGCTGGTCCGGTTGCAGGCAGGCTGAAGGGTCCGGGCTGAATACCTGCGGTTGTGTCAAAGAAAACCAGCGTATCGTAGTTACCCGCGCCATCGTCGGTCGTATCGAGTGCGGCTACCTGGATGGTGTAGTTTACAGTGCCGATCGGAAACGTATCCAAAGGGGTCGTTTTCTGCAAAATGGGGCTGTAAGAGCGTTTACCCGCCGCTTCAAGTTGGCTAATCGTCTGACCAGGTGCAGGCGTAAAATCGGTCGCTGTCAGGCTAAAACCTCTAGCGCCTTGTCCTGCGAACGCTCCAAACGGTACGGTGTAATCGACGGTGCGATCGGCGGCGGCTTGAAGCACAGGGGTACCTGCACCAGCCAGCGTGATTTCAGCACCATCAGCACCAGGGAACGTTGCAGCAACAACTTTCTTACCGTTCTGTCTCAGCTTCACCCAGATTGGCTCTGCAAGGGGTGGGGCGGCGGGTCCAACGGGCTTCACAGAGTAACCACCGATCGGAGCCGCAAAACCGCTCACGTTACGGGCGAAGGGACTGGCAACGAGATGAAAGCTGTTGGAAACCACATCGGTTTTGACCGTTGTGGAACCTGTGCCGATGCTCACGTGGCAGGCAGCCGTCAACGATGGATTGCAGGTCACGTTTCGCTGTGCTGCAATACCCCGACGTTTGAGCAACCCTAAGCCTGTGTTGGAGTCGAGAATTCCGGTTTTTAAATAGTCATTAATTAAACCAGGCGTTGCACCATCTAATGAAATGAGAATGACCTTTGGTTTGGGCACGCCTGAACCTTGGGCAATAACTGCATGGGTGGTAACAACGAGAAAAAATACGCTAAAGATGACAGCTAATAAACGTCTAAATGAATGGCGGCTCCAGAATTGATCAACCGAACGCAATGCTGTTGTTAACGTACAGGAGATGCTTTGTATCCACCTAATTTGACCGAACCCATGCGAGTCTTTGCTGCTCATTACAGTTGCCACATTCTAAAATGCCTGAACAGTTCAACACACTATCAGCAATGAGTTAAGCAGACGCTATGAAAGTATTAACGATCGCCCTTGATTGTGCTGCTTCAGTTGCGATCGCCCTTCAATCGCGGTCTTCTGGAATGGCTAGCGGATTGGGTGCACTGGGTGCAATGGTCGAGGCGTTACCAGGCGAGAGCTGGACACTGGCAGGGCGACCGATCGGGCTTGGCGCAGGACTAGCACCGGGCTGTGGGACAGGCTTAGTCGGTGATGGTGTGCTAGTAGGCGTGGACTGAGGCTTGGGAGTGGCTGTTGAAGTTGAGTCATCATCATCTACCGTTGGGCTTGGCTGCGAAACCGATCGCGGCACACCGCGAGATGGCACAAGATTGGTAGCTTTCCTACCGCATAGACTACGGAGATCTCTCAACTGACCGTTTAGCTGGATGTAACAGATTGGCATGATTGCGTTGGCAGATGATTCACTGAGACGTGGCGGTATCGTCTGGTTTGCAGGAGCGGGCAACGGTTGGCTGCGAACCAGTACAGCAATGAGTGTGGTCAGTGCAGCGATGGGTGCCGTCAGGTAAAAGAAGCGTCTCAGCATAAGCGCAACGGTACAGACAAAGAATGTGTTGTTGCAATGTCACCGTCTAGAGTATAAGCAGCTTTCTAAACGTCTAGAGTATAGGCAGCTTTCTAAATCTCTCCCACTCAGGAGCAGAACCTAGAACTGAATCGGTAAGTCGGTAGCCCTAATTGATTGTAAGAAAGCCGAAGGGGGTTTCACCCCATCTACCCCCAAAATCATCTTTAGTTTAATCACGCCCAGCTACTGATTGTCGGATGGCATTGATAGTCTCCCGACTTGCCGCCAGTTTTACTGAGCAAATGGATGTTTTCGATTTGCATCGCTTTATCCAAGGCTTTTGCCATGTCGTAGAGCGTGAGAGCCGCAACAGCAACGGCTGTGAGTGCCTCCATTTCTACACCCGTTTCAGCTTTCGTCTTCACGATCGCCTGAATACGATAACCCGGTAAGTCAGGAGACGGCAGCAAATCTACTTCAACTTTGTGCAACGGCAGCGGGTGACAAAGAGGAATCAGTTGAGCGGTTTGTTTGGCTGCCATGATGCCTGCTAATCTGGCAGTGCCTAAGACATCACCTTTAGGCGCATTGCCCGCCGCGATCGCCGCAAAGGTTTCGGGCAGCATTCGCACCTGTCCCACCGCGATCGCCTCTCGAACGGTCTGCTGCTTCAAGGAAACATCAACCATTTGCGCCTGTCCCTGTGCATCCAGATGCGTCAGCGGTTGGCTGACAGCAGCAGCCGTATCAGAGGAGTTTTGTGTCATTGTGGCAGAGTATGGTAGTATAGTGTTCTTGCAAGGGCTTGTAGCTCAGTGGACTAGAGCACGCGGCTACGAACCGCGGTGTCGGGGGTTCGAATCCCTCCTAGCCCGTTCACACATCATATCAACGCATGATTTACACTGCTAATTGAACGGCATGGTGACTGTATCCCACCGTGCCATTCCACATGTATGGACGTGTGTTGTGAGATCATTGCAAGTCGAAAAATGCTGTCAAGCTTAGACAAAGCAGTGATTCACGTCTTCGTCTACGGCACCTTGAAGCGAGGAGAGGTAAACCATCATGTGTGTTCCAGCCACATTGTGCAGTCACGCCCCGCGATCGCTCAAGGATGTCTGTATACCTTACCCTTCGGCTACCCAGCAATGACGCTGGAAGCGGGCATTGTGCAGGGAGAACTCTTATCCTTTGCACATTCAGACATTCTCGACTGCCTGGATGCCTTTGAACGACACGACCCGGAAGAATTTTCTCGTTGTGCTCCCAGTCAACGTCTAGAGCAACATGCATACGAGCGGAGCACGATCGCCACATACGATACAGCCCAACGCTTCTTGAGTCTAGCCTGGGCATACTTAATGACCAGAGAACAGACACTTGCGCTGGGCGGCATCTTACTACCCGACGGACGCTGGCACCAGACGCACATCGTAAACTAGGCAACCATCGCTGCTCAAATGATTCTGTTTAGCGGGTGACTGTTCCAGGTGCAGAAGGTTTGGTCGCGTCTTTAAAGGCACCGTTTGGCACCACAACAGGTGTTTTGGGAATCTCTACCAGCGGCTTATCCAGTGCTACCAGCAGCGTTTCATTAGAGATCGCTTGAGGCGACTCGATCGCAGGCTGCTGTGAACCTTTGGCAAGTTGAGGCATGGGCGTTTGGCTCTCGGAGAAGAGGCTGCTCACAACTGCACCCACAACGAGCGCTGCAATGGCTGCACCACCCCACACCAGGGACTTTGGCTTGCGGTCTAGGCGGGTAAGCACCTGACTAACCAGTTGTTCCGTGGGTTGTGATGCGGTAGGCACAGGCATGGTTTGCAACCCATGACGCAACTTCAGCAAGCGACTGTGGAGACGCTGTACCGTTGGGTCATTGGCTAACCATTCCTCAACTTGCTTGCGTTCGAGGGCGGTTACTTCACCGTCCAAATAAGCACTTAGTAGCTCAAAGCGATCGCGCTGAATCAAGTTAGACGAGGATGAAGACGAATTTTGACCGTTCATGGGTGAGGGCTGATGGTTGTTGTTTGGAGGAGGATTGGAGGTCATTTCGGCACCACGTCGTGTGTTGAAAGAGCGCAGCATTCTATTAGAAGCGAACCAGTCAGATAGAAGCGAACCATTAGAAGCCAGTGAGTCAAACGCCAATCTGTAGCAAAAGCGAGTCGCGGGAAAAGTCATCTAGCCTGATCACCAGTAAACCTTGAATCACTCATAGAGGCGATAGTCTTAACGAAAAAATTAACTGCTTCCACAAGCCTTGGTTATGAGTTGCCATCTAAATAACGTTGAAGTTGAGACTGTAGCCTTAAACGTGCTCTGGCGATTCTGGACTTTACCGTACCTAACGATACACCTGTCAGTTCGGCAATTTCCTCATACGCCATTCCTTGAATTTCACGCAGCACAATCGTCGTACGAAAGACTTCTGGCAAATCTGCGATCGCCGATCGCAGTTGGTCGTAGAACTCTCTCGTCGTCAGATCCTCGTCTGGTCCAGGTGTCTCTGAGGCAATTTCCCAGTCCATTTCACCATCCTCAACGGCTAGGCGGGCATCCAGCGACAACGGATGTTTGTTGCGTTTGCGTTTACGCAGTTCGTCATAAAACAGGTTAGTCGCGATCCGGCTGAGCCAACCCCGAAATTTGATCGGCTCTTGTAAGCGCTTGATATTCCGATACACCCGAATCCACACCTCTTGCACGAGATCGGAACGATCTTGCCAGTCGGGAGCCAGGTGATAAAGTACTCGCTCAACATGAGGCTGATAGCGACGGAGCAACTCTGCAAAGGCAGCTTTCTCTGGACGGTGCCCAGCCTGACATTGTAGCACCAGATCAACATTAGAAAGCTTTTCGGCTGACACAGGGGGATCGATCGCCCTAATCGATGACCAGGAGGCAGAAACAGACTGATTCATGGATGGCTTCGCTTCTCAGACATTCCATGTTTCGTGACGCGTTCGGCTCTCGCGAAGTTCCCACCAGAACACCTTGATGGTTGCCATTGTTTAATGGTTTCAATTAAACGTGCTTTTTACTGAAACAAACTCCACAAAGAGCGGCGATCGTCCTGCGCCTTGGCAACGTAGACAGGATAGTCGGTTAATTGGGCAATAACGGTTGGCTGCTTCGTCGTCTGGACGCTCATGCCAATAAACAAATTGAGCGAGAACGTGATGGTCGCAGCTAGTAGTAACTTCTCAAACATATCCACTCCTCTTGCCTTCGGTCGAAATCACACGGTTCACTCGTGGAATTAAGCTTAGTTACACCGCACTCAACTTAGATTCCCGAATCCACCTACACACTTCAACGAAATCCCTGTCCATATTGTGCCCGTTCTGACGAAAGAATCCAGCCTCAAAAATCAAGATAGTATAAAGTCTGTGTGCAAATTTTTCTGGCACGCCGCTAATGTAGGGATGGTATTACTTTAGAGGCATCGTTAGATTGCTGCTGTCGGAGTAGATTGAAAGGGACGTGTCGGAGTAGATTAGAGAGAACGCCGTGAGGTAGGAGACGATGACTGCAACTGTTCGCGACGATCGCCTTTCTCGTAGTGTGATGTTTCTCTGTATTGGAACAGCGCTGTTGCTACTGGGCATTCAATGGCGAGCCTGGACAGCGAATGCTCAGAATACGCCGACTTTGAGCGTGCAGACGACAGTGGTTAAAAGCACCCAAAGCAACGACAGCAAAACAATCTCAACGCCCTCCAAAAGCAGCGCGAGGCTCACGATCGATTTGAGCGATCGACGGGTGCTTCTGTATCGAGAACAGCAACTCGTCACCAGTTATCCGATCGCGGTTGGACAGACGGGTTGGGAAACACCCCTCGGCTCTTTCCACATTCTGGAAATGCAGCGCGATCCCAAATGGCAGCATCCGATCACAGGCGAAGTGATCCCCCCAGGCTCTGCCAACCCGCTCGGCAAGCGATGGATTAGCTTTTTACATGAGGGGCGTGCTCACATTGGTTTTCACGGCACCAACCAGGAGGAACTGATTGGACAGGCTGTTTCGCATGGTTGCATCCGTATGCGAAACCGAGACGTGGTGGCACTGTACGACCAGGTGGAGCCAGGAACGCCTGTGAATGTTCGTCCATAGCTTGCTCAAGCTATGGACTGTAGACACAAAATCTTACTGAGAAACGTTCGGTGGTTGAAACCGTGACTACAACCACCCGTACGTCTGCATGGACTTATGGCAAGCGAGGGCTTGAACCTGCATCGGCAGGTTGGGTTTTTGTGGCTGCAACTTCAGTCGCCGAAGAGACGAGCTGGTTAATGCGACACACCTGGCTGTGGTTCAAAGCTCGGTGCGTATGCCTGGAGTAGAGCACTCACCTGGGTCAGAATTTCATCGCCAGAGTTCTTACCGATCGCCTGTCGTTCTGGGAAGAATTCAGGACGATCAAGGTTCCGGGCAATGGCTTCGCCCACTTGTTGGGCAATCAAGCCCTGGAGTTCTTCTTTTGCGCGTTGCCGCTGATAGGTTGCCCCTTCTTCGGTGGTGGCGTAGAGGGGCGGTAAGCGGTTGAGTGCATAGGCTGCAATGTCGCCTAAATCGAGGGTACGATCGCTCGTCGCCTCAATTTCAGCCACACGGGCGATCGCCTCTGTAAGCACCAGTTCTTCCATCACATTAATAAACTGCTTGCGGGGAACTGCCACCACTTCCCCTGTCAGTAGTGCTCCCATGAGTCGATCGAGCGACATATACTCTTCGATCGACAGTTCTGATGCCGTATCACAAATTCTGCCAACCTCTGCTTCCATCGCCGGAGTCAGGTAGCCGTCTTGCAACGCCTGCTCTACGATCTTTTCAATACTCATAATGCTTCTAAACTCCGCAGCGCCGTTTTTCGACGATTAGCCTTCAATCATCTTGCCCCAGAATCCACGTTCAGTATCAGCTTAATCGAGCTTCAAACATAAAGTTATTCAAACCGTTTGTTGCGCCAGGGTGACGGATCAACAGCCTGACCGTTGACATACAGTCCCCAGTGGAGGTGAGGACCCGTGGCAGCGCCTGTTCCACCTAAGGCACCAATCACCTGACCCGCTTTAACAAACTCCCCGTTCTTCACCAAAATTCGGCTTAAGTGTAAGAAAATACTCTCCACGCCCTGCCCGTGATCGATGCCAATGCAGTTGCCATGAATGACAAAGCCCTTCGACTCTTGACCCACCAGCGCAACTCGTCCAGCCGCAGGGGCAATGATAGGTGAACCGTAAGCTCCTGCGTAGTCTACGCCACGGTGATAATAATCATGCGCAAATTTGCCGTTGTAATACCGACGAACGCCGTAGATTGTCGTGATCGGTCCATTGTTGGGTTTGAGAAAGAGTCCACTCCAAAACTTTTCAGGCGTGACGAGTTTTTTGAAGGCATCGACGCGATCGAACTCGAAGTCTGACAAGTCCTGGTCTTTACCTGGAGGTAACCAGATTGACTGGGTAGGAAATTTGCGCCCCCGAAGCGGTAATCCCAGGAGACGAGTCTCGTTACCATCACTAATCCGAAGTTGCAGTACACCTGGTTTATCGAGTGGCGTTGTTGGCAGTAGCGCCCGAAAGCGATTGTTCCCGATCGGGAACGCGCTATAGGTACGTTTTCCCAGACTCACCGCTGGCGCTGTGTTACCAGGAGTATCAGATTCAACGGTTACAGAGAGGGTATCGCCCAGTTGAGGATTGTTCGGTACAACCTGGACTTGCAGTGCCCTGCCAGGAGAAGTGACCAACATTAGAGTTCCGATCGCCAGGGCTATGATCGCTGCCTGAATGAGGTTTTGAGCGTTGCGCTGTCGTTTAATAGGGCGCGTGCTGAGCGATCGTTTTGCAGGCGATCGACCGCAACTAAAAAGTATTTGCCACAGTTGCTTCATAAAATACGGAGTCGATGTAGCGTCAGCTTTATCGTGTTTTTTCCATGATTGGCAATGTTTCATCATGGGCAGATTTTGTTACTGACAGATAGAGTAGCGATCCTTAGCGCTTGTTTTCAAGGTAAGGGGAACGCTTCAGAGGATGTTTTAAAAGTCCAGATGCTTGTAGCCTTGGCGACTGAAGTCGCGGCTACAGGGACAAAACCTGCCTCCACAGGTTCCAAAATCCTCGTGTTGCGGTAGTCCGCGCAGGCGGACTTTGTCTACGTAGTCGCGGTTTTAACCGCCAGACACTTTTAAAACATCCTCTCAGGTTGAAAACAGGCACCAATGCAGATCAAAGTTTAAGGTGAAACTGCTGCATTAGCATCAGAACCTGGAATCGTAACGAGCAACGATCAAAGAATGGTGGTTTGTAGGGCGATCGCTGAGTCTTCTGACTCAACATACCCCCGCTTGTTCCAAAAAGTTTGTATTCTAAAATGAGAGCAAACGATACGTTTTTTAACATTAATTGCAGTGCAAGAAGATTTCAGGCTGATCGTTGATTTAGTCACAGTACTGGCAGCAGCAGCAGCAGGTGGCATTCTGGCGGCAGTGCTGCGGCAACCGATTCTGTTGGGTTACCTGTTGGCAGGCATGGTGGTTGGTCCAGCCGGACTGGGGCTGATCAAAGAGCTAGTCCAGGTGGAGACGCTGGCTCAGTTTGGAGTCGCCTTTCTGCTCTTTGCTCTGGGAGTTGAATTTTCTTTTTCAGAGCTAAAGAAAGTGAAGGGGATCAGCCTCGGCGGAGGCGGCTTGCAGATCGTGCTGACGATCGCGGTCACAGCGCTGGTATCGCTGGGCATGGGTTGGGTCACATCGCCTGCTCAGGGTGTCTTCCTGGGCGCAATTCTTTCGCTATCGTCCACTGCTGTTGTGCTGAAGTGCCTGATGGAGCGCAACGAAACCGCAACGCCTCACGGACAGGTGATGTTGGGCATTCTAGTCGTGCAAGATCTGGCGCTGGGCGTGATGCTGGCAGTGCTGCCAGCGCTCGACAAACCTGTAGAAGAAGTCGGGCTGGCGATCGGTTGGGCACTGCTGCAAACAGGTCTACTGGGATTAGGCGCAGTCATTGCAGGTATCTGGGTGATACCGCCGCTGCTGCGAATGCTGGCGCGTACAGAAAGTAAGGAACTCTTTCTCTTGGGTGTGGTGGCGATTTGTCTGGGCATTGCGCTACTGACGGAACACCTGGGGCTGTCGATCGAGATGGGTGCATTTGTGGCGGGACTGATGATCTCAGAGGTCGAGTACGCTGATCAAACCCTGAATTATGTCGAGCCGCTGCGTGATATTTTTGCCTGCCTGTTTTTCGCTGCGATCGGGATGTTGATTGATCCCACATTTCTGTGGAACAACCTGGAACTGATCCTGGGTCTGGTAGCGCTGGTCTTTGTAGGCAAATTTCTGATTGTGACCCCGCTGGTCGTGCTTTTTCGCTATCCCCTTAAAACCGCGTTGACGGCTGGCTTGGGGCTGGCGCAAATCGGGGAGTTTTCCTTTGTGCTGGCGAGTGAAGGGCAATCATTGGGCTTGGTATCTCGTCGCGTGTACCTGCTGATCTTAGGAACAACCGCCGTAACGCTGGTGCTGACACCATTTGTGCTGCGATTCATCCCTCAGCTTTTTGCTTGGGCAGAATCGCTCCCCTGGCTGAAAGACTATCTGGAGCGCACCGATGTTGCTCTGGAGATCGCCGATGATCTACCGACGCAAAACCATGTCGTGGTCTGCGGGTATGGGCAGGTAGGACGCAACATTGTGCAACTGCTGCGCGAACATAGCTATCCCGTGATTGTGATTGATCAATCGGAGCGTCGCATTCAGGAGGTGCGGGAGGCTGGAATTCCCTACGTCTATGGCAATGCGGCGAGTTTACACGTGCTGGAGAAGGCAGGGGTTGATACGGCACAGGGCATGGCGATCGCGCTTCCTGACCCGATGAGTACACGTCTTTGCCTCAAACGCTCTTTGGAACTGGCTCCCGATCTGGATGTGGTCGTGCTGGCAAATCAGGATAAAGATATTGAATTGCTCTACCAACTAGGCGCAAAAGAGGTTGTACAGCCTGAGTTTGAAGCCAGCCTGGAATTGTCATCTCATCTGCTGACGGGTATTGGCTTACCACTGCCTGTCATTCAGCGTGAAGTGCAGCAGATTCGCAATTCTCACTACCTGGATCTACGCACTGAAAAGCCGTCCTATCAGGTTTCACGAGAGCTTAAAGAAGCGACGCAAGACATGAATAACCGCTGGTATCCCCTGCCGATCGCCTCACCTTTGATTGGCATGACGGTAGAAGAAACCGACTTACGTCGTCTAACTGGTGTGAGCCTGATGGCAATCCGGCGGGCAGACGGCGAAGAACTCGATTATCCCGATGGGAAAACGGCTTTGCAGACGGGCGATCGCCTTTTGGTCGTCGGAGAAGCCACCGAAATTGCCGCCTTTGACGAACTAGCAAAAGGCGGAGCCGCTATTCCAACAGAAAATGCGTCGTGTCAGTGGCTGCTGGTGCCTGAGGGTAGCCCCGTTGTCGGCAAAACGCTGTCAGAACTACATATTCGACGGCAGTTTGGCGTGCTGATCCAGGCAATTCGCCGAGAAGGAAAGTTTATTCGCTTTCCGGATGGAGGTAGCGATTTGCAAATTGGCGATCGGTTATTGCTCTGCGGTGGTCTCTATGCGCTCAACCGAGCAAGCGAATGGATTGTGCCAGAGACAACCTCTACGCCTATGTTACCAGTGTCGATCGCTGCCGTTGGGGTAAGCGAATTAACACGAGAGACTGCATCCTCTGAGAACGACCACTGACGTGCTTCATTGATGGGTTGCCCGGGATTCGAACCCGGGACCAGTCGGTTAAAAGCCGAATGCTCTACCACTGAGCTAGCAACCCGTTGCTTTGTGTTGATTCAAACACCGCTTTTAAATCTAGCACAGATTTACGTATGCTTACCAGAGCGTATGTGTTTCTAGGCGAAAACAGACTTGGGAACCGTACGTTGCTCAGACTGTTGGATTGGAAGCTTGATGCGGAATGTCGTTCCTTGTCCCACCGTAGAGAGGCAGTCCAGTTGTCCGCCGTGCTTCTCGACCACAATTTGATGGCTGATCGACAAGCCTAAGCCCGTTCCTTTGCCGACCGCTTTGGTTGTAAAAAAGGGCTTGAAGATTTGCTGCCTTACAGATTCTGGGATACCTGAACCATTATCAGTAATTTCGATTTGCAGCCAATCAGCAGTCAGCGTTGAGGTTTGAATGCGAATCGTCGGTAAAAGGGGTGGATCGCTAACATGCGAAAACTTTGTTTCTATTTCCAGCGCATCGATCGCGTTACTCAGCAAATTCATAAAGACTTGATTGAGTTGTCCGGCGTAGCACTCAAAGAGAGGAAAGTCACCATAGGCTTTGACAACCTGAATACCAGGGCGATCGGACTTTGACTTCAGATGACTTTGCAAAATCATCAGAGTACTATCAATACCCTCATGAATATTGACAGGTTTCTTCTGCGCTTCGTCTAGGCGCGCAAAGTTGCGGAGTGACAGCACGAGCTGACGAATGCGATCGGTGCCCACTTTCATCGACGACAGCATTTTCGGCAGATCTTCGTTGAGAAACTCTAAATCGCTTGCGTCAATGACAGCCTGTACTGCACCTGTCGGTTGAGGATACGACTCTCGATACGCCTGCACGAGTCGCAGCAACTCGTGTGTATACTCCGTGGTGTGCACCAGATTGCCGTGAATAAAGTTGACTGGATTGTTGATCTCATGAGCAACGCCCGCAACTAACTGCCCCAGGCTGGACATTTTTTCTGTTTGAATCAGCTGTACTTGAGTTTGTTTGAGCCGATTTAAGGTCGCCTCTAATTCTTGGTTTGCGGCTTCTAGCTGAGCTGGGCTGGGTAGCGCTAAGACTTTGGGTACTAACGGGATGAGTTCTACCGCCGTGATGACGGAAATGAGCGCAGTCAACGCTTTGATCGCTCCGGCTACCCAGTAGGTTGGATGCCAGATTGTCCAGATGTCCATCACGTGCCCAACGCCACAGGCGATGATGAACGAACCAAACATCCAAAAAATCCAGTTGAAGGGAATGTCTTTGCGCTGGGAGACAAAATAAACCAGCGTTAAGGGAATAGAGAAGTAAGCCAGGGCGATCGCGCCATCGCCAATCACATGTAGCCAAACCAACTCCGTCTGCCAGAGGTAGCAGTGCCCATGGGCGACAAACCCCTGTGGATTCAAGAAATTTTGTAACGTCTCTAGCATGAAAACTCCTGCAAAACACACGCCATTTACTGGCAAGCATCGAATGAAACCGTTTGGTTGGCAGTGCGTGCCAAGATCCAACGGTAGAGTTCCCTAACTTGCTTCATACTGACCACGCGCATAGCGGCTCTCGTTTGAGTACGGTACACGTTCTAAGGCAGAAGGCAGAAGGAAAACGGTGCTCCTCCTTGCTTCTGCCCTCTGCCCTCCACCTTTTCGCAACTGTACTTTGCTTGGTGGGAACCCGCTATAGAGCCAGGACTCCAGGGTCAGAAGGTAGAGGTTGAAGCATAGAAGATAAAAGAGAACAAGGCATGGATTCTGTAGAAATCGCTGAGCTTGCAGGCATAATGGCTACTGGGTAGAGGCACTGATGTAATGTGAGATGACTGGATTAATTTTCAAGGTTTTTGTACTCTCTACTGCCCTATCGATCGCCATCAAGTATGGCGCACCCGCTCTAGCGATCTCGCCAACAACAACTAATGTACTGATTGCAGTGTGGTTTCCAGGCACGATCGCCGCGCTCCTGCTCGGTTGGCGCTGGCAGCAAGGGCGTGGTAACAGATACAGCCGCGAACGGTAGCGATGGACGGATCAGCGTTTGAATTGATGACCGTTTGCTGCTCTACTGTTTGACAGTTAGCAACGTTTCTTCCTCTTCTTTTGGAGTTTGTGGTGAATCTGGGTCAATGGATTGGTTTTCTCGTTCTAGCCGTTAGCCTCTACATTGTCTGGCAAATTCGCCAGGTATTGCTGCTGGTGTTTGCAGCGGTGGTGCTAGCAAACAGCTTGAATTTACTTTCGCGACGGTTTCAGGAAACAGGCATACGGCGATCGGGTGCGGTCTTGCTCAGCGTTGTTTGTTTTCTGGCAGCGCTAATTGCGTTCTTTCTGCTCATCGTGCCGCCTTTTACAGCACAGTTTCAAGATTTGATCGTGTTGGTGCCAGCAGGGGTTGAGCGCCTGAACGATTGGACGACTAACATGAGCCATTTTGTGCCGCGATCGGTGAGCGCCTATCTACCCAACCTTGACAGCCTGGGCGAACAGTTACAGCCATACATTAACCGCTTGCTCGGTGGTTCACTGGCGTTCTTTTCCAGTTCGCTAGGAGTGGTCGTCAACATCTTACTGGTGCTGATCCTGGCATTGATGATGCTGATCAACCCATCGGCTTATCGGCGGGGCTTCATCCGCCTGTTTCCGGCGTTTTACCGTGTTCGCATTGATGGCATTCTAAAGGAGTGCGAATTCTCGTTGGGACGATGGATTGTTGGTGCCTTAATCAGCATGAGTGTGGTGGCAGTGCTCAGTAGCGCTGGGCTGGCGTTACTGGGAGTCAAAGCAGCATTAGCACAGGGCGTTCTCGCAGGGCTACTCAATTTTATTCCCAACATTGGTCCCACGCTGAGCGTCGTGCTACCCATGTCAACGGCACTCCTAGACTCACCTGTAAAATCGCTGCTTGTGTTCGCTTTATACATTGCGATTCAGCAGTTTGAGAGTAACTTGCTGACCCCCTACGTGATGTCTCAACAAGTGGCGCTTCTGCCTGCTGCTACATTATTAGCGCAAGTCTTTTTTGCCACTGTTTTTGGCTTTTTAGGGTTAGCACTGGCGCTACCACTCACGGTCGTTAGCCAAATCTGGTTGCGACGAGTAGTGATAGAGGATGTGATGGATCAGTGGGGCGTACAGGAGCAAAAGCGCTTAACGCCCTCTTCTATTGAGGAGAGTGACAGACGAGACGATCGCGCTCCCACTGGCACGACGGATACGCTCTCACAAGCACGATCGGTTACAGCACAGGGTAGCTCTGAGCCAACAGACAACCCAACCCACGAGACGTTATCTCCAGATTGATGCCTCATCAGACCATTGACGCTCCTTCGGATTACTACCTATGACTACACTGCAAGCACTGATTTTTGATGTTGATGGTACGTTGGCGGATACCGAGCGGGATGGACACCGCATAGCGTTTAACCAGGCGTTTGCGGACGCGGGACTGGATTGGCAGTGGTCGGTTGAGCAGTATGGCGAACTACTGTCGGTGACAGGTGGTAAAGAACGCATTCAACATTATCTACGGACATACCGTTCAGAGCTAAAACCAGCGGACGATATCCCAGCGTGGGCAGCAGGATTGCATAAGGCAAAGACTCGTCACTACAAGGAGCTTGTGCAGTCGAATGCCATCCCTCTCCGTTCGGGGGTCAAGCGGCTGCTTCAGGACGCTCGTGAGCAGGGCATTCGACTTGCGATCGCCACTACCACGACACCCGAAAATGTGACGGCTCTCCTGGAAACCGCGATCGCGCCGGATAGCCTTGCTTGGTTTGAAGTGATTGCGGCTGGGGACATTGTGCCAGCCAAGAAGCCCGCACCTGACATTTATGACTATGTTTTAGAGCGTATGCAATTAGCCCCCAACGCATGTTTAGCGTTTGAAGATTCCCATGCAGGTTTGCAGTCGGCGAGGCAGGCAAACTTGCAAACGGTGATTACAGTGAATGAGTATACGAAAGACCAAGACTTTACGGGTGCAGCACTGGTGATTGACCAGTTGGGAGAACCAACCTCGCCGTTTCGTGTCCTGGCTGGAGATGCCAACCAACACACCTTTTTTGATCTCCAGCTTGCACAAAATCTACAAAAACTACAAGGCTCTTCTGGAGTTTCTCCTTCCTGAATCCCTGTACAATAGGCAAGTCAGCGATTCATCATGCAACCGCCGCTTACAACCTGACAGGAGGGTTTATTTTGAAGGAAATTTTAGTCAGCTTGGGGGTTATGCTCACCTGCCTCGTGGTGCTGTTCGTTTCGCAGATTGGTGGCAAACCAGAAGCAGCGATCGCCAATGAGCTGACCAGCACTCAAGTTGCTGCAACCATTACTAAAGCTCAAACCAATGCGTCGATCGCACCCACGCTCATGTCAGATGCCTCAAGTGCAGCAACACCGAAAAAATCTGGAGACAAGGCTCTTGTGACAACGCCTTCTGGATTGAAGTATGTTGATTTAGTGGAAGGAACGGGCGCTTCACCCCAACCTGGTCAAACGGTCGTCGTGCATTACACAGGCACTCTGGAAGATGGCACTAAATTTGATAGCTCGCGCGATCGTAACCAGCCCTTTCAGTTCAAAATCGGTGTAGGACAGGTCATCAAAGGCTGGGACGAAGGCGTTGGCACCATGAAAGTAGGCGGTCGTCGCCAGTTAACCATTCCATCCGAACTGGGTTATGGTGCGCGTGGGGCTGGCGGTGTGATTCCTCCAAATGCGACACTCCTTTTTGATGTCGAACTGTTGAAGCTCAGTTAACCAACTTGAGTTTTTATGCCGGACTATGTGTACCTGCTCATTGC
The DNA here is from genome assembly GCF_059505325.1 of Tildeniella sp. NCBI lineage: Bacteria > Bacillati > Cyanobacteriota > Cyanophyceae > Oculatellales > Oculatellaceae > Tildeniella > Tildeniella sp. Next base: position 82,837 of record NZ_JCACKI010000006.1, on the reverse strand, counting down.
GATCGTGTCTGAGGTGATTGCAACGAGCGCACTTAAAGCAACGGTATCATTTACAAAACTGGTACCCAGCCTCATCGTCCTGGCTGGGTATAGTTCTGCTTTCTATTTTCTCTCGCTGTGCTTAAACACCATCAGCGTTGGGGTTGCCTATGCAATCTGGTCAGGACTGGGAATTGTCCTAGTCGCGCTGTTAGGCTGGTTTTTCTACCGTCAGGCGATTGACCAGGCAGGACTGATTGGCATGGGGCTGATTGTGGCTGGCGTGGTAGTACTTCAACTCTTTTCTAAATCTGCCGCCCACTAATGCCCAAGCGAGACGGCTGAATTCTGTTTACGTACGATTGGGGGCGGCAAGGTTGCGAAACTGGGTGAACTGGGATTCAAACAGCAATTTTACCGTTCCCGTCGGTCCATTCCGATGCTTGGAGATGATTACTTCAGCGATCCCTCGATCGGGTGTATCAGGATTGTAGTACTCGTCGCGATAGAGCATCATGATCAGGTCAGCGTCTTGCTCGATCGCGCCTGATTCCCGCAAGTCTGACATCATGGGCCGTTTATTGGTGCGTGACTCGACGCTGCGACTCAACTGCGAGAGGGCGATTACAGGCACACTCAGTTCTCGCGCCAACCCTTTGAGTGCCCGCGTGATGCGCGATAGCTCTTGGACACGATTGTCGCTGCCGCCATCCATCAACTGCAAGTAATCCAGTAGGATCAAGCCCAGCGCTCCTCCCTGTTCTGCCTGAAGCCGCCGTGCTTTCGATCGCATCTCTGTAATGCTGATGTTGGGCGTATCGTCAATAAACATGGGTAGTTGTGACAGTGTGCTGATCGCGTGCCCCAGCGGTTCCCATTCGTTTTGGCTCACACGCCCTGCCCGCAGCCGCCCACTTTCAATCCGCACCTCACTTGCCAGTAAGCGCTGTACAAGCTGCTCTTTGGACATTTCCAGGCTAAAGATAGCAACGGGTAGCTTGTGAAACGCCGCAATGTTGCGGGCAACATTCATAACAAAGCTGGTGTTATGAACGCAAATGTCATTTGCAACAAAGTTGTGGGTGTCTGGAATGGTCAGATCGTAGACTTGCTTTTCACCCATTGGTTGAATGGAAACGATTTCATCCCAGTAAAGATCACTCGTCGCCAGATATTGGAGATTTTCATTTCCAATTGCTGTTGCCAGGGAGAAAAGTCGTTCCCGTGTTGGTGCACGCTGACTGACATGAATATTGGTGTAACCGTCAATGCCCGCTCGACGAGCAAGCGTTGCCCAAGGCTCTTTTTTCCTGGCAACGTTAAGCTGATCCCAAACCTCTATCGGAATTAAATCGCAATTTGTCTGATATTTTCTTGTCGCCAAAGCTGCTTCTACACTCAGAACCGCCTTTTCTTTGCCAAAAATACCAATTTCTGAACTGAAAGTTTTAATTGACAACGCATCGGTAATATCGATTTGCCAAGCTGTTCGACAACTGTCCTGATACTTCACCGATCGCTGTCTCAAAGCCGCAACAACACCAAATCGCAGGAGGAGATGTTGCACCTGCCTTGCCAAGCGCTCACTAACCGTTGCATAGCCTAATTGGGCTTGCCCACTAGTGAGGACACTTGCCCACCCATCAGTTGCAAACAGTCGATTAAGAAACATGGCAAGCTGCGATCGTGGCAGCTTAAATACAAGGGAGGGAATCGTTTTCGTATGGGCGGTCTTTCCCCATAAGCCAATTTCCCGTAACCAGGTAGTTAAAGTATTGCGGGAACTGGCTGCGGGGAATCCCGCAGGAAAGAGATCATGTTGCTCAACCGTAAGTATTTTGCAAAGCTGATCTAATACATCTAGCCCAGGAACACAGATTCCTTTCTGCCATTGACAAACCAAACTAGGGCTGACTCCCAGTGCCCTAGCGAGAGTTCTTCCCGTTATGCTCTTCTCTGTAAGGAGACTTTGAAGACAGTTACCAAACCATTTCCGATTCTCCACAGCAACGTCTAGATTCGCTGAGACGTAAAAGCATGGCGTACGCTTACCCTTTGAGCCCTCCCTCCGAACAATAAGATCGCCAAACTCTGTAACACATTGAATAAACTCATTCTGAATCTGAGTATTGCTGTTTGTAAAAGCAGGGTTGATTCCAGTTAAAGAACCATCCCCGATCAAATACCCCAACAGCTTAACCGCACATTCTCGGGTTGGCTGCACACCAAACACATCAACCTTACGGGGTACTGCGATCTTATCAGCAACACTCAACGCTGCTAATGGTCGCCAGCCTTCAATGGTCAGGTAAGGGTGAGTCAGCGTTGTTTCAATGGTGCGTCCTAGACGGGTCGTGACTCGAAACACGGGTTTAGCACCGTCGTCAACAAAGACCGAAGGTTGAGTGAATTTAAACTTCCAATTTCTGTCAAGCGTCAATAGCTCAGCTTGCTGCCGCCGATATAGTTCTTCGATCGTGGCGATACTTCCATCTGACAGCAGGATTTCTGAACTTGCCTCTAGACACTTTCCCATTGACGGTCGTCCTGCAACGATGATTAAATCAGAGCGCTGAAAGCCCTGAGTCATCGCATCTAAATCATAGAAACCGCAGGAGAGACCGGGCAAAACCATGCCCAGCGATCGACTCTCGATATCAGAGAAAGTATGCGTCAAAATGTCGGACGCTGCCATCAATCCCTGCTGCGGGCGATCCTGGGTCACACCGAAGAGTTTTTGTTCAGACTGATCCAGCACTGCTTCTAGATCATTGGCTGTATCGTGTCCAAGGTGAGCAATTTCGTTACCTGCCTTGATCAACATGCGGCGCATGTATTTGTCCATCACCAGTTGAGCGTACTGGTCGATGTTGACAGCACTCACAGTGCGATCGATCAACTGCGCGAGTTTGCTCTGTCCACCCACTTTCTCCAGCAGTCCTCGATCGATCAACCAGGAGGTGATGCTCATCAGATCCGTAGCGCTGCCATGTCCCTGCAAAACCAGCGCTGCGCGGTAAATCTCTCGGTGCGCGCTCAGATAAAATGCCTCAGGGTGCAGCAGATCCGCAACTCGATTGATTGCCTCCGGATCAAGCAAAATACCGCCCAAAATTGACTCTTCAGCATCAATGTTTTGGGGCGGCAGGCGATCGCTAAAGGTCTGAAAATTGAGTTCCTGAACCATGGGCTTTTGGGAAAGGCAGTGATGGGCTAAGATGAGTTGCCGCAAGGAGCAACCCACCTCAATATACAGCTAAGGCAGCCCACACTTCACTACATTTAGCGCAATCGAGATCAGAATAGCCTGGAAGGACGCTAAATAGAGGAGCTTCATCGGTGCCTGTGCTACGCCAGCGTTGCTTACCCTGCTGTAGTAACTTTGTACCATTCTAGCAGGGCGGTGGTGCGATGGCAAGCCTTCCCTGTTGCTGCCCTAGCTGGCGACCACCTGGATTTCAACCGTTGCAGTGATATCAGGATGAAGCTTGATATCGGCTTTGTAAGACCCAAGACTGTGAATATCAGGCAAGGTAATGCCGCGACGATCGATTTCTTGCTTCGTCGCTTCCAAGATGACATCCGCCACATCCTGGTTGGTAACGGTGCCAAAAATCGCGTCTTTTTCACCCGCTTGCTTGGCGATCGTATAGCGTCCAACGGCTTCTAGAGTCTTCTTGAGCGTTTCTGCCTGCTGCTTTTCTTCCAGCAACCGCTGCTGCTCTAAGGCTCTGCGACGCTCGACCTGCTTCAAAAGACCAGGAGTCGTTCGCGCCCCAATGCCTTGAGGAATCAAATAGTTGCGAGCATAACCAGGGGCAACTTCAACGAGGTCTCCTGCCTTACCCAACTTGCTTACATCTCGACTGAGAACTAACTGTACACGCTTCGCCATAGCCTTTCCTTTGCCACAATCTTTCTAAGCTTAAAAACCCACAGAAATACAATAGTACCTCAATTAAGAGCACTGATTCCATAATCTGATCAAAGTGGGTTAGAGATCGTGGAACCGATGGACTGCTGTTTCCCAGGCTCACCCGCTAGTGAACAGCCTTGAGGTATCGATCGCACCAACGCACCATTTCCCAAAGCACATGCCCAACCGCTTCACGAGAATGGTAGCCGTGGTCTTCCAACGGCAGCATGACCTGACGAACGGTTGCTCCTAGACCCTTGAGGGCTTCATAGAAACGCTCAGTTTGTAGGGGATAGGTACCCGCGTTGCTATCATCAGCGCCATGAATCAGCAGCAGGGGCGCGGTAATTTTGCTCACGTGGGTAAACGGCGATAGATGCAGATAGGTCTCTGTAGCGTCCCAAAAGTGACGCTGTTCCCCCTGAAAACCGAAGGGTGTAAGGGTACGGTTGTACGCGCCACTACGAGCGATCCCAGCGCGAAACAGATTGCTGTGCACCAAAATATTCGCTGTGGTAAACGCACCGTAAGAGTGCCCGCCAATGCCGAGTTGCTCACGGTTTGCGATCCCGCGATCAACGACATACTCGATCGCAGCTTGAATACCAGTCAACAGTTGCTCAACGTAGGTGTCATTAGGCTCGGCATCGCCTTCCCCAATAATGGGCAGACTAGGATCGCTTAACACCGCATAGCCCTGAGTCAGTAAAAATAAGACCGAGGTGCCGCTGGGACGGTTAAAAGCATGTTCAGCCGTGGTAACTTGACCAGCCAACTCTCGATTCTTAAATTCTTCAGGATAGATCCAGAACACCATTGGCAATGCGCCATCCCGCGCTGGGTCATAGCCTGCTGGTAGATAGAGTTTTGCCGAAAGCTGTACTCCATCAACGCGCTGATACCGCACCACCTCTTTATGCACGTCTGCAAACTGTGGTGCGCGATCGGGATACTGAGTTAAGGGGATCGGGTCGGGCTGCGATCGCGTACGCAGAAAAAAGTTAGGCGGCTCGGTTTTGGATTGGCGTAACGTAAAAAACTGCTGCGCCTCATCGTCAAGTAGTTTGATCACCGACTCAAAATAGGGGGATTGAGACTGCCAGAGACGTTCGGTTGCCGCTGTCGCAAGATCCAGGCGATCGAGGAAAGGGTAAACGCCCGTTGGTGAAGCGCCTCGTCCACTGAAGTAAAGACTGTTGCCATCCGGGGTAAACTGCAAGACCGATCGTCCAAACTGTCCCGGCACCGTTAGCGGCATACCTGGATCACTGTAGTGGTCTTCATAGCTGCGATCGACCAAACAATGCAAGTCTAGCTCCGGTTGTGCAGGGTTAAGCTGCCATACCTTTAACTGACGCGTATCGTGCCAGCGTTCCCAGACTAACGCTACAGTATCGCTACCCCAACGCACTCGCCGAAAGCGATACTGCGATCGCCACAATTCCCGTGGCAGTTCAGTAAACGGTGCGTTGAGTTCGTACAATGCATCGCGATACGGTACCACCTGATCCGGATCGCCTCCATCCAGGGCTTCCACCCAGTACAGGGTTGCGGGGCGATCGCTGCGCCAGCACATGCGTCTAGGTCCAGTAATTACCGCGTCGAACTTAGTGGAGACAGCATCGGCTAAAGAGCGATCAGCCAGTTCCTGCACGACCTGACCCCTGGCGTTTAATACTTGAAACCGTAGGGGAAAGTAGGAACTCGGCAACTGATAAGAAAACGGGCGATGTAGCGTCGTGAGGAGAATGTAATTACCGTCCGGTGAAGGGATCGCTTCATCGATCAAGCAGGGTTTGCCGAGACGCTGTTGCTGTCCATCAAACGTGACCACTTCTAGCGTTGAAGTGACGTAATACTCAAACAGTTGTTCATCGTGTGGATTCTGCAACAGATTGGTGTACGTGCGGCTGGCAGTTTTACGTCCTAAATTCTCCTGAATAATCGGTCCTGCTGGTGCAGACGGCTTCTCAGGTGGTGCGCCGCGATCGGCTGGAACGAATTTACACAACAGCGACTCATCCGAAAGCCAACGATACGGAACGCCATACGTTGCATTCAAAACAGGCTCTGTGAGCCGATGTGGAATGCCGTCAGACAATGCCAGAAACCAGAGTTCCAGTCCGGTCGCTTGGGTCAGTGCAAACGCGAGTTTTTGCCCATCAGGCGACCAGCAGGCATAGCTGATCCGAGCCTCATCGGGCAAGAGAACAGGGTTGCTGACGTTTGACCAAACTGCGTTGAGCATCATCCCACGGTACGTATGGTGACGTGCAGGACTACTGAGTTTAGGGTTCAGACGAAAGCCCGCAACGGCAATTTCCGGTTCTGCCAGTTCAGCGATCGTCGGCAAAGAGGGTTGACCAAGCTCGATTAACCACTGGTTGTCAGGCGAGATCAGCACGGCTGGCAGACTCGGCGCATCCAAAATCTGGTTGATGGGTTCCGGTGGCGATGCCCACTGACTACCAGAAATCTGGGACTGTGCTTGCGGAAGCGGTGATAGCTTCGCTTCTCGCGCTGCAACCGCTTCAGCAGCAACATCAGGCTCAGCCGTATGAAAATCAACCATAAAACTCCTAGCGTCGCGCGCTCTGTAGCAACAGATCTGTAGCAACAGAAAATTACGCCCATCCTAACTGTACTTGGCGCTTGAGCGATCGCACCTGCCAGAACAAGCCCCTCTAAACAAGCGGATAGCGCCGTCTTGATAGAGGGGATTCATACCGATTGCAACCAACCGCGAAGCATAGGGACTACAGTCCTAGCAAGTCATCCAGTTCATTCAGCGCTTCACAGCTAGAGACTGCTCCACGATCAGCCGTCGTAAACATGCCCATCGGCAATGCTTCGTGAGTTGCCCAGCGGGTTGTGCGTCCAGTGCCATCCAAATACTCGTCAGCATATCTGCGAAAGACTGCCTCTACGGCTGCACGAGCGTTCTTCAAACCCCATTCAGAGGCAATCAAGTCGGCTTTTTGCAGCACATCTTGACTCAGCCTTACTTTGTTGTCATACATAGCTGTGCTCCATTCACAACGGGAAATAAGCCACGAACATTCGCAAATTGAGGATCGGTCATCACAGCAAACAACTTGCGACCTGCTAACCGCTCCGAAATCAGATGAGAGCTACCACCTGTCACCAAGAAGCGAGTGACTCGCGCCATGTAGGGAGTGTATTGCGCTTTCACCGTTTGGAAGATGCCCTTAAACCAGGGGTCAAGGTGCTCTTCGAGCCAGGGTTGCCAGGTGAGTTCTGTGTCTGCATAGAGGTGCCCTGCACGGAAGCCATCCATGATCAAACTGGGGTCTGCTGTGGTGCCGAGCGCATTGGTGAGACGTCGATCGAAGCTAATGGAGGTTGCCAATTCATACGCACCCCCACGATCCATCACATTTTCATCAATGACATCACCCTCGGCATCGACCAATCGTGTGAGCCAGGTGCCACCACCGATGTCTACCACGATCGTGTATCCCGTATCAGGAATCAGCCCTAAACGTTGAGCATAATGATAAGCACCCATGCCTTCTCGTTCAACTTCAACGCGCTCAACCAGCACACGATAGTCCAATCCATTGCGCTTGAACTCATGCATTCCTAGCAACTGCTGGCGGATCGCGTCTTCGTTCTTGGCGGGTTCGGGTGTGGAGGCATAGAGGTCGATCGCAAACTCAGTCTCACCGTCCCAGGGTTCCAAACAAGCGTAAAGGTGAAGTCGAGAGAGTTCGACTTTGTTTTCGACCACTGTTTGCTGCTGGCGGCGATATTTGTATGCCTGTGCACCAAAATGATACCGGGTACCATCTGGCAGCTCAATCAAGGGTGAGGCATCGGTGAAGCGCACGGCATCTCGACCTTGAGGCATTTGAAAACGGACGGAGCGGATGGCTTTAGGATGTGCTTCACCGTTCCAAAACTTCAGGTCGTAGTTGCCTGCATCCAGCGCCAGCGAGCAAGTAGCGGTTGTTGCAGTCGGGGGCTTTTTAACTTTTGTCTGTCTGGTAGCGGATGTCATGGGTTCCTCTCTATACTGAATCCGTAGCGGCTAATTACGAGTTGTTCTCGTTTGTCCCCATTAGTATTTTTGTACTATATGACAAGCAATTCAGAATAGCAACCCCTAAGCGATCGCAATTCGTCAACAATGCGCGCAAACTTGCCATTGAGCGATCAGCTATTAGCGATCAGCGATCAACCACAACTGCTTCTTCAAGACCATGAACTGCTTTCTTCGTAGCCTTCGCTGACGGCTGACGGCTGACCGCTGAATACTACGCACTTTCCTGTGATGCCTTCATGAAACTCGCAATCTACCAGGGCGCAGGTATACCGTCGGATGTGTCAGCAAACTTGATGCTACTGGAGCAGACAGCCACAACCGCAGCTAAGCAGCAAGCAAATTTGTTGATCTTTCCTGAATTATTTCTGACAGGCTACAACATTGGCGATGCCGTCAAGCAGTTGGCTGAACCCTGTTATGGACGATCGCTCCAGTTTGCAGCCAGTATCGCCCGCGAATGTAGGTTAGCGCTCTTATTTGGCTATGCCGAACGCGATGGCGAGACGATCTACAATGCTGCTGCCTTGATTGATGCAGAAGGCAACCTAGCTGCGAGTTACCGCAAAGCGCATCTGTTTGGGGCAGAGGAACAACGACTCTTTACTCCCGGTCAGCAGCGAGTGTTGCACACGATCGCAGGCGTTCGGGTTGGCGTACTGATTTGTTATGACGTTGAATTTCCCGAAGCAGTACGTGCTTTGGCATTACAGGGTGCTGAACTCATTGCGGTGCCCACAGCGCTCATGTTCCCTTACACCCAAATTCCAAGGGTGTTGATTCCCACTCGTGCGCTGGAAAATCAAGTCTTCGTTGCCTATGCCAACCGCATTGGCGTAGAAAGCAGTCTAAAATACTGCGGCTTCAGTACGATCGCTGCCCCTGATGGTACTGTGTTGGCTCAGGCAGGCGCAGAGGAAACGCTATTGGTGGCAGAGATTGATCGAGCAGCGATCGCGGAAACACGATCAGTTTTCTCTTACCTGAACGATCGTCGCTCCGAACTGTACTAACCTGGATAGTCAATGTTGCTAAAAAATCGTCTCGTAACCGTTGCTACTAACAGTCTGAAAGCCGTAGGCTAGAGTTGAGTTGTGTTAACATTTTGTAAAGATTTCGGCTGAAGCCACCAATGCTTTTCTGGTCATGACTGCGTCTTTCCGCTCTCGAAACCAATTTTGAGCGGTATTGCTCAATCACCTTTTGCATATACAGAGTTCAGTAGAGAAGTGGGTTTCGCTTCTTCATCTGTAAAGGGGAAACGACTGAACCTACTGCACAGCTTACGACTCAAAGCGTCTGCTGCACTCAGTAGCAAGGCGTAGACTGTGCGCAGAGCCATAGCAATACATGCCTTTGCTCCACTCCCATTCTCAAAACTCAGCAATCTTCATTCGATCAAAGAGCCACGAGTCAATCAAGATTAGCTTCATAGACAATGGGCACAGCAACTATTCTTAGCAGGTGTGCAGTAGATTAGAGGCGGCTTATTTCCATAGCGAATGAGGGAGCGACAAGGAATGGTAGATGCGACTGAAAAACAACCTGCACATCATGTTGTCATCGTAGGGGGCGGATTCGGTGGACTGTATACCGCTAAAGCGTTAGGTCATGCGTCCGTAGATGTGACGCTGATCGACAAGCGAAATTTCCATTTGTTTCAGCCCTTACTCTATCAAGTAGCCACAGGCTCTCTCTCCCCAGCAGATATTTCATCGCCGCTGCGTGGCATTCTCAGCGGCAGCAAAAACACTCAGGTGCTGATGGATGAGGTGGTTGATCTAGATCCACAGCAGCAAAAAGTAGTGCTAAAGGATGAAACATTGGATTACGACACTCTGATTGTAGCGACAGGGGTCAGCCACCACTATTTTGGCAATGATCATTGGAAGCAAACAGCACCTGGTTTGAAGACGATCGAGGATGCTCTCGAAATGCGTCGCCGTATCTTTATGGCGTTTGAAGCAGCAGAAAAGGAAGCTGATGAAGAGAAGCGTCGCGCTTGGTTGACATTTGTGATTGTCGGTGGCGGTCCAACAGGGGTCGAACTCGCAGGCGCGATCGCAGAACTCGCCTTTAAGACTCTAAAACGCGATTTTCGCAACATTGATACAACCGAAGCGCAGGTACTTCTACTAGAAGGTTTGGATCGGATCTTGCCACCCTACCCACCCGAGCTATCAGCGAAAGCAGAAACCTCCCTTACCAGGCTGGGCGTGACCGTCGAAACAAAGGTATTGGTGACTAACATCGACAATCACATCGTCACCGTTAAGCGCGATGGGCAAGAAGAATACATTCCTGCGCATACCGTTCTATGGGCAGCAGGAGTGAAAGCATCAGCGATGGGGCAAGTGCTCGCCGATCGCGCAGGGGCAACCCTCGATCGAGTGGGGAGAGTCATGGTTGAGCCAAACCTGAGCTTGGCAGGTCATCCGAACATTTTTGTGATTGGGGATCTGGCAAACTTCCCTCATCAAGGAGAACGCCCACTACCCGGCGTGGCACCTGTCGCTATGCAAGAAGGCGAATACGTCGCCAAACTGATCAAGCAGCAACTGCTTGGCAATACAGTTGCACCGTTTGTGTATAAAGACTTCGGCAGCCTAGCAGTTATTGGTCAAAATGAGGCGGTAGTCGATCTCGGTTTTGTGAAGTTTGACGGACCGCTTGCCTGGTTACTCTGGATCTTCGCTCATATTTACTTCCTCATTGAGTTTGACAACAAGCTGATCGTGCTATTGCAGTGGGGGTGGAACTATTTCACCCGCAAACGCGGTGCGCGTATCATTACGGGCGAACCAATCGACAATAGCGTTTACCAAGCGCCCATAGGCAGCCAGTCACCAGTCAAAGTTTAGGCATAGCATCACCAATTAACTGCTTGAGGATTCATCGTAGCTCTTCAAGCAATTGCTCATTGAGAGATAGCTTGGTGCCATTCATTTTTTGTAAATGGCACTAGCGTCAAGAGCTGGATGCAGCCAAACGTGTTTTATGTGTCTGAAAATAAGACTTAGCTAATAACTAAAGATAACTATTAGCTAAGTCAGAGCAATTTATTGTGCCTGCTCGTTCACCTATTTCTGCTTCATGGGATCAGCAATATATCGAAAGTCGGGCTCAGCATTCCAGGGTCCACGCTCGTCCTTACCGTTACTCGACAGGTTGTAGTAAAGATCAACGGTTTCGTCGGGTTGAATGTTGCCAAACATGGGATCAGTCAATTTGCCGAGCGAATCAAGCGCTTTCATAAACATCTTTGTGTGCGAGATTTCTCGGGTCAAGAGATGAACTAACGTTTGCTTAGTACCTTCATCAGTTGCTAGTTTGATGAGCGCTTCATAGGTTTGACGTGCCCCCGCTTCAGCCGCTAAGTTTGCCCGTAGATCTCTAACAACATCGCCACCCTCATTGAGATAGTTAGCTGTCCAAGCATTACCTTGGCTATCGAGAAAGTGCGGTCCCATGCCTCGCACTGCAAAGAGTGTACTGTTAAACGCCTCAGTTTGATCGACGTTTTTGGTGTGAGATTCGATCATCTTACCCACCATTTCTAAGTGACCAAACTCTTCGATCGCAATGTCTTGAAGCATATCGCGAATGCCAGGATTTTCGACATGAAACGACTGTACCCAATACTGCAAGGCAGCGGACAATTCTCCGGTAGCACCACCAAACTGCTCTAGCAATAGCTGGGCAAATTTGGGGTTGGGTTCATCGATCTTTACAGCGTGAATCGGCTCTTTTTTGTGGAAAAACATATGGAAAATCCTGTGTTAACGAACGTTTAGCAAAGCAGTCATTTGTTTCTGCTTAAAGAATTGACAGAGTCATCGATCGCTGCAGAACAAACGAACATTAAACAAAAAGCTTTCGTGTTTCCTGACCCTAAAGAGAGAGATGAAGCAAACAAGTGAAGTTAATCAGGTGTCTAAGGCAAAGCGTTTTTTGAAACCAGATCACCTTCCATAACGCTTTTCTTCTAGTTAGTATTAGCTACTTTTAGAAGCTGATTTAGATGATTAGATGCTCAAATTAGTTGATCTAAAAAATAATTTTGGGATTGTATTTTTTCACTTGGTCGAGCAGCTTAAACAGCGAGATTGACGAATAAAATTTTTGGGCAAGCAAGTTTACGCAGACATAATGAACACCCTGCTTAACCTATAGTGATCCTAAACAAATCGTGAGAAGCAATATTGATGTCAGCTCTTAGCGGTCAGCGGTTAAAGAAAAGCTGGTGGCTGACCGCTGACCGCTCAACGATCAAGTTCCACTCACAACTGATTCGGGACTGCTATAGCAGCCTGACTGCTTAGAATCAGTTAAGCGCTCTGAGTAGACTGCTTCTATCAGAATTGTCATAGTTTTGCAAAAGATCTGTATGATGCTGATGGGTTTTTCAACATCTTTTGCTCTTGGCAAGCGGCGCTCAAACGATCTTGGCTTGAGGCTTAACCTTGAATTTACTCGGGCTTAACCCGATGCTGACACTTACTATTTATTCTGTTACTTTGTGCCTGTAAAAGTTTTCCCCGGAGTCTTTAACCTGTGGCGCTTGAATGTCTGAAGCTACAAAATTTAGCACGATAATGCGATCGCTTGGAGCGAACAAGCTACCTGAAGACGCTCAGCCTTTCATCTTGATTGTTGAGGATGAGTCTTTGATTCGCGAAACTATCACAATGGCGTTGACTGAGGAAGGCTATCAGGTTTTGGCGGTTGAAGATGGTCGTCAGGCATTAGATGTCGTTCATGCCTCTCGCACCAGTGATGAAGGGGATGTGTCCGCGATCGACCTGTTGATCCTCGACTTAATGTTGCCTTACATTAATGGACTGGATTTATGCCGTCTCTTGCGGCAAGAAGGCATTACCACGCCAATTTTAATGCTCAGCGCGAAGGGCACTGAGACAGATATCGTCGTTGGATTGGAAATTGGAGCCGATGACTATCTGGCGAAACCGTTTGGGATGCGGGAGCTGATTGCCCGGTGTCGATCGCTCTTACGTCGTGCCAGCCGCCAACCTGCATCGCAGGAACAACTGATTGTACAGTTTCAAGAGATTGCGCTCTATCCCCAAGAGTGTCGAGTCACCGTGCGAGACGGGGCTGTCAATCTGTCACCAAAGGAATTTACGCTACTGGAATTGTTTATTAACAATCCGCGTCGAGTTTTCTCCCGTGATCAGCTTCTAGAGAGAGTTTGGGGCATAGACTTTATGGGAGATTCTAAAACGGTTGATGTCCACATTCGGTGGCTGCGAGAAAAATTAGAGCTAGATCCTAGCAATCCGCAGTACATCATCACAGTACGAGGGTTTGGCTATCGTTTGGGTTAAGCGATCGAGCATTGAGAACTCGTTAAAAAATACCTGATCTGTTTGGATCAGCGATCAGCTTTGCTCTGACGGCTGATTGCGTTCGGTCATGACGTGATGCCCTTAACCTCTAATCGATGCAAGGGGTACACCTAGCCAGCCCAGAAAGTTTTGCTCTTGACTGCGAGACGGTTGCTCTACTGGCACAACCTGAAAACGAGTGATGCGTGGTGCTGCCAGAGTCACTGTGCAAGAACGCAGCTCATCTTGATGGAAAACGCAAAGCTGGAGGCGATCGCCCGCTCGAAAATCCCGCAGACGCTCAGTTAGCTGGTCAGCACTCACCCGCAGCCCGTTCAGTGCCAGTAGCTCATCACCCGCATCAATGCCTGCTTGCTGGGCAGGCGAAGCTGTCTCAACAAACTTGACCATTTCCCGTCCGTACTCTGTTTTCGCCATCAGACCTAAATAGGGTACGCCATCTTCTACGCCACCATCTGCGAGTAAGCGTAACCCGAACGGTTTAAGATAAGCATCAAATGGCAGGTCGTCAGTGCCGTGCAACGCTTGCTCAAAGAAGTTCGACAAATCGGTTTCGGCAACCGCTTCAATGACCTGCTGAAGTTGTGCAGGCGTGAAGCCTACTTCTGATTTGCCAAACTGCTCCCACAGTTGCCGCATTACGTCATCCAGCGATCGCCGATTGCCATGCCGTTCCCGGATCAGCAGATCCAGCAGCAGTGACACCATTTCCCCCTTGAGGTAGTAAGACATTTGGGAATTGGGACTATTCGCATCTGCTCGGTACAGCTTAATCCAGGCATCAAAACTGGATTCACTTAATGGCTGCACAGTGCGACCAGGGGTCATCTGAAAGCGGGTAATTTCACGATTAAGCGCCACTAAGTACGTTCGCAAATCGTAAATGCCTGCTCGGTAAGGTATGACCAGATCATAAAAACTGGTTGTGCCTTCGCTAAACCATAACGAAGGCGTGTAGTTCTCTTGCTCATAATCAAACACTTCGAGGGCTTTGGGGCGAATTCGCTTCACGTTCCAGAGATGAAAAAACTCGTGTGCCACAAGCTGAATGAAGCGATCGTATTTATCTTTACTCCGAAACCCAAAACGTTGATAAATCAGCGAACAGGCAGACTTATGCTCCAAGCCACCAAAGCCCTGTGACGACAGATGCAGTAAAAACAGATAGCGATCGTAGGGCAACCCACCAAACAAATCCGCCTCTACCTGGATTAGCTTTTGGATATCTCCAATCAAGCGTTCTGGCTCGAGGTTACCGTCTCCCCAAACTGCCAGTTGATGCGGTTTGTCCAGTACCGTGAAGTCATACACATCATGGCGACCAATCTCAAACGGACTGTCCACCAGCGTGTCAAAATCGGCTGCTTCAAACGTGTTAGCGTACCCCTCTACGGTTGGCAATGGCGTTGATACAGACCAGCCAACGGGAGGAACGATCGTGACCTGCACTGATTGCCGCTCATGTCCGGGCACATAGAAAAATAGAGCTGCGCCATTAAAGTACCCGTGCGTGCCATCTAAATGATTGGTTCGGACGGAGAGTTCGTTAGCATAAATGCGGTAGCGAATAGTCAACGATTCCCGTTCTTGTCGATCGATCTGCCAATGGTTTTTGCTGAGCTTGCGCCAAGGTAGGGGTGTTTCGGTGCGATCGCCAGCGACCACCGTAAAGTCCTGCAAGTGTCTGGCGTATTCCCTTACCAGATACGATCCTGGTGTCCAGACTGGCATTTTTAGATCAAGCAAAGACCTTACCCCCTGCTGCCAACCTTTAACCTGCAAACACACCTCAAATAAGTGCGTTTCTGGCTCTGGCATTGCCACTTGGTAGCGAAGGTGAAACGATGGCGGCGCAGAGCATGAAGCAGTCATTTCTTGCTTCACATCAGTTTCCAGCAATTGAAAATGTTCTACCTGGGCAGTGGACTCCAGTTCTTCTCGATTCATGTCTAATCCCTAGACTTTGCCTGCTAAATGCGTCAGTTGCTTTAAATTCACCAGAGAGACCGTATGACCAACGGTGTCAATCTTAATCCAGCCCTTACTATCGAGCTTTTCCATAATTTTGGTTGTTTCTTCCACACCAATATCAGTCACATCCGCCAGATCCTTAAAGGGAATGTTGAAGATTTCTACGCCCTCCTGTGAGTCATAACCGTAGTTTTCCCCTAAAGAAACCAGGGTGTTTGCTAGTTTAACGGCTGGCGGTTGATGCCGTAACTGAAAGCGGAGGTTGGTCTGCCTTAACCGTCGCACCATCAGTTGCAACATCCGATGGTGCAGTTGTGGGTCTTTGAACAAGGTTTGAATGAACCGTTGCGCTGAAATGCTGATAAGCTTCACAGCAGAAAGAGCAATGACATCGGTCGATCGTGGTGACTCATCCAGAATTGCCATTTCGCCAAAAAAGTCCCCTCGCCCCAGTACCGCTAACGTCACAACATCTTCACCGGAGCCTGATAGCCGTCGCACTTTGACCCACCCAGAGACTATAAAGTAAACGGCGTTGCCCCACGCATCTTCCATTAAGACCGCCCGACTGGCGGGGTACTCATGCTCAACAGCCACTGATAGCAACCACTCAAGGGTTTCCGGATTGGCAGCGGTTAAAAGGGGAAAGAGTTCACTAAACGCTTCAATCTGCATGAACATCTATGAGATAGAGAGGAGACTGGACAGGAACGAACCGAACAAGAGTGAGTAACGTTGAAAATAACGTATCCCACCACCATCATGGCAGGAACTCTGAATCTTCCTTGAGGGAGGATTTACGGATTCTTTGAGCCAACGGCAAATTTTATGTAATGACCAAGATACTAGCAAGCTTTGAACCGTACTTGTAGTTTGTCTTGAGGTCAGCCTCTCGATGCAGTTGCGCTGGAGCTGTAGCAAGTAAGGCGCAGGCACCAGATACAGTGTACGATCGCACAACCGCAGTCATTTTGCCCACGACATGATCAAGCCCTAGACTCATCTTACAAAGGATTGGTACTCGTTCCCCGCTTCTAATCATGCCTTAAGTAGCCAGTCTTTCCCGTTACTTTGCCTGTGCTTCTAAGTAAAGGAAGCATCTTTAGAGCACGGTAGGCAGTCCCGAAGCGAGACGACCTTAAGCGTTTTGGTGAGATATTGTTCAGTACTCACGGTTTGAAGCTCTACCGAACTTGCGTGTGCTTTACGTGGTGAGCGTTCCTCTAAGTCAGAGGCTCCATCTTTTGCATCACCGTTTCGACGGCGGCTTTAAGCTTGGGGCGTAACAATTCAACATAGCTAGACCAGCCAACTAAAATCGGTTGTTTGTGAGCGAGCGTATCGGCATCTAAATCGTCAGGCAAGAAACTGATCGATCGCCCCTCTAAGTCACAGCAGACAAGTCCAGCCGCTCTTGCTAGGGCTAATGGTCCGGCTGTATCCCAGAGTTTCACCCGACCGTTGAAGTAAAGATAAAGTCCAGCTCGCCCTAAGACAACATCAACGACCTTCAGCCCAAAGCTACCCAGTGAGTAAAACTGTGCCTCTGGAATCAAATGAGCGATCGCCTCACCAAACCGCGACTGGTCGCGATGTCCGATAATGACCGGGCAAAAGCCAGCGGTTGGAGGCGCAGGTTCAAGCAAGGTTAGCGCCTCCGGTGGTAGGTCGGCTGCTACCTGAAACATGCCCCAACCCGGTCCGCCATAATAAAGCTGATCATAGGCAGGAGCATACACCCAACCCGCGATCGGCTGGTGATTTTGCAACAACCCTACCATGACGGCATAGTCGCGCTTCCGGTGAATGAAATCTTCTGTGCCATCGATCGGATCAATACACCACAACCGACGATGGCGATCGTGAAACTTTTGGCGCGACTGTGCGTTCTCTTCCGTAATCACGCCATCATCAGGGAACATCATCGCAAACGCAGTCGACAGCTTTTGATCCAGCGCCGCATCAATGCTGGTCACATAATCATCCGGACCCTTCTCAAAAACTTCAAATTGACTTGCCGCCATTTGCTCGGCATACTGCCCACAGCTACGCACTAGTTGTCTGATCTGTCGATCAAGATCTAAAGAAATCGGATTCATAGCAAAAGCACGGCGCTCAAAGAAGCATTTTAGACGACTGATCAGCGGTTGCTTGGACACGCTTGCAATCAATCTTATGCCAAACAAATAGGCTCAAACAAAAAACGGGCTAACCGGGGAAGGGTTAACCCGCTAGTTTGGGAACGCGAAAGGAAACTACTTTTGTAGTACCAATTTGACGTTTGCGTTTTGTAGACCAGGACGCTTGACTTCAGACAAGGTTTTGTTCACGGCATACTTCTGGTTGATCGAGTTGATCAGTTCGGTCTGGTTGTGCTTCTTAGCAACGCCCCAGAGGTCAGCAATCAGGTCAAAAGAACCATCGGTATTGCGAGACCAGCCCAGATCATATTCGCCTTCCAGCATGGCAACGATGTCCGAACGGACGCGTTGACCGTTATAGCCACGAACATCAGCATCCGTCTTCACCGAGATACCCAGATCACGGAGAGAAGCCTTCAGGATTTCGGCATCAGTAATCTTGGTACGCAGAGTGCTAAAGTGAGACATTTGAGTTTCCTCCTGTGGAGATTTGAGAACAACGTTTGGTGGTCAGGAGCTAACAGCGATCGCTCTTAGCTTTTTGGGTCAACTGCTAGCAAAACGCTAGCCTTTCCTCCTGTTGGGAGCAGGAGAAAGCTTTAGAACTCAAGTCGCTGGTATTCAGCAACTGAGGATGCCGCAGGTCGCGCGCGCTGCCTTGCCCAATCCCTAAGGGCAGTTACCTGCTCGGTCATTGTTTTAGAAAGCGGCAATGTAGACTTGATAGCAGCGATAATGTCCAGTTGAGTAAATTCTCGATCCTGGGCAAACGCCTCATACATTGCGGCTACCAAAGCCTGCTCAATTTCGGCTCCTGAAAAGCCATCGCAGACATTCGCTAACTGTTCTAAATCGAAGCGTGCAATCTCGCGCCGACGCTTAGAAAGGTGAATCTTAAAAATTTCCTTGCGCTCTTCACTATTCGGCAGATCAACAAAAAAGATTTCGTCAAATCGTCCCTTGCGTAAAAATTCTCCTGGCAAGCGTTCCACTCGGTTTGCGGTCGCCATCACAAAAACAGGAGAAGACTTCTCTTGCATCCACGTTAGGAAGGAGCCAAAAATCCGACTGGACGTTCCCCCATCAGAGTCTGCTGAACCTGTGCTGCCAGCGAACGCTTTGTCCATTTCGTCAATAAACAGAATCGCTGGAGAAATCGATTCTGCCGTCCTCAAAGCACCGCGAAGGTTAGCTTCAGAGCGACCAACCATCGAACCATCGTACACACGTCCCATGTCTAGGCGCAGTAGGGGCAGCCCCCAGAGGCGAGAGGTGGTTTTGGCAATGAGTGACTTACCGCAACCAGGAACACCCAAAATAAGCATCCCTTTTGGCTGAGGCAACCCGTACTCTCTAGCGCGTTCAGTGAAAGCATTAGAACGCTGCTTCAGCCAACGCTTTAATTCTTCCAAGCCGCCAACGGAATCGATCGTTTCGTCTTCTTCAACGTACTCCAAAATGCCATTGCGGCGAATCAGTTGCTTCTTCTCTGAGAGGACAATATCAACTTCCTCTTCTGTTAAGCGACCGGCTGTCACCTGAGCTTTGCGATACACCTTCTCAGCTTCATCACGAGTCAAACCCAAAGCCGCTTTCAACAGCTTCTCTCTAGCTTCTGTAGTGATGCGTCGAGTCCGAACCTGCTCAAGCTGCTGTGAAAGGACGTGGTTGAGTTCACCCATGTCTGGCATCGGGAAATCCAGAACAGCAACCTCTTTCTCTAGCTCAATGGGAATCTCCTGTACAGGAGACATCAGAATGATTGCTTTCTGAGTACCTTTGAAACTAGCGATCGCATCGCGCAACCAGCGAATCACTGGAGCCGAATAAAACGGATGAAGATCTTTGAAAACAAAGATACCTGGCTCTTTCTGTCGAATCACCCACTCGATCGCCGCTTCGGGCGAAACTGTATTGTGCTGGGTCACATTACGCGGCTGACCGTGTTCGACGATACCATGCGTAACCGTCCAAATATAGACGCGACGCTGAGGCTTACTCTGAGAAATTGTTGCGATTGTTTGCTCAGCTCGCTCCTCCTCAGATGTCACCATGTAGATGAGAGGGTACTGGGCTTGTATCAGAATACTGAGTTCTTCCTGCATAGCATCAACCCACGAGAGACGGCGCAAACGCTTGAAACCTAGACTTCTTAAATCGCCGAAGCCAACAAACAGCAGCTAAGGAAAGCAGTATCAACAGGGAACCAGTTCGCCCTCACCCTGAGAGTCAGCTGAAGAACTGACATTTTGCCCTCTGCCAGCTGGAACTCGATCGTCAACCGAAATGTTGGACTGGGAGCGCAGTGAAATTAAAGCATCACCGCTTATGACAGAAGGAGAAGAACAATCAGGACATGCATAGACTCTGTGCAGTCGCCCGTGCTTAGCATCCTCATATTCGTCAACCAACTCCGCGTGAGAAAGATAGAACGTAATAGCCCGTTGGGCAATATCCGTCATCGTCTCAGAATCCAGCGCTGCGCGAACCTTCAATTGACGGTGCAGCTCTGGAGGGAGGTATAGTGTGACCTTCTGCTTGTCTTGCATAGAACTCTCGATTGTGTACCCGGGTATGAAGTCAGAATATCGACTGAATCGATTGCTGTCAAGACACCATGCCGCCATGACGGCAATATCGTTACATTTGTTCACGTCTTGGGGCGACCTAATACCATTTCACTAAATTGTGGCTATATAAGCAAGCTTCGGCTGGCGGTCAGCGGTCAGCGGTCAGCAGCAAAAACGAATCTGTAGGGCGATTTTAAGAATTGGTACAACAGTATGGTGTGGCATCGCTCCGGTGGCATAAAGCTTAAAGTTCCTGCTTGAAAACGTGCGACTAGAATGATGCGGGAGTCAGTGAACTAGGCTTCCAAGAGAACCAGGCTTCCAAGCCAGTGCGCCAAGCCATTTACTGAAGGAAGACGGTTAGGCAATGTTAGGAGGCAGTGTGGTTTCTGGCGCTTGCTGCGTTTGCAAGAGATGAGACTCGATAAGCCCACTGAGCTGTTCACGTTGAATTTCAGTGCCAGCGGTTGTGTTACCAGGGGTATCAAAGAAAATGATGCTGTGAATCATTTCCGTCGCGAGCATTTGGAAGAGGATGTGCGTCACAGGTATAGGCAGCGCGATCATCTGCGGATCGTGCATGGGGTAGGGACCAGTTGACACATCCTTCAAGTTAGAGAAGGCGTAGATGACGTTTTTTTCGAGTCCGGGTTGTGCTCGATTTTCTAATGCGGTGATTGCCCAATTTTGGTTAAGAGTCTGCACAATATAGTACTGTGCATGACGCAACTGTGACGCTAAAAATTTCAGCACAGGAGCGATCGTAGCAACCAAGGTAGGTGTACTACCGTCTTGAGGCGCATCATTGATAAGTTCCTGAATTTGTTGATCGATATCCATTTTTGAAAGCGGCTCCTGTTTTATGGGCGTGTTGTGAAGCTTCAGTGGTTTGACCTAGACGATGCCATCGTATTGTGGTCAAAATTAGTTCAACTGGCTTTAGTTTTTGTTATCGTTAGGCGTTAAATACCGTGGGGGATATCTGCCAAGGCGTGGAGGCAATTTTTCAACTGCTGCTGGACGAGTTAAAGCTGTCAACCAACGCTTCTGAGCAAAACTGCTTGGATGTGGCAACTCGTCTATCGCAAGAAGTCGCGCGCATTTGCGTCGAGAGTAAGCGCATTCAAGCATCTGGTGAAGTGGATACTTGGGCAACGGCGTTGGCGAGGCATCGTCTCCAACAATGTCTGCACTATTACAAGTTGGGGTCTAAGCGTGGACGGGTGGATTTGCATAGTACGTTGAGCGCGATCGTGTATCGCTACATTACCCCACCGCAGACTCAATCGAGCTATCAAGCCCGCCTTACGCTGATCGAAGACTTCCTTCAGGGTTTCTACATGGAAGCGTTGAATGCGTTCCGGCGCGAGACCCAGCTACCAACCACCTACCAGCCACGCACCCTCTTGCAACTCGCAGAATACATGGCGTTTAGTGAGCGCTATGGCAAGCGTCGCATTCCCCTACCAGGACGGCGTAACCAGCAATTGATTATTCTTCGTGCTCAGACCTTCTCGCAGCAGCAGCCGATCGAAACACCTGTTGATATTGAGCGTGCTGCTGACGGTGGGGCTAGCGACGGCGACAGCCCCTGGAATGCGGCATCAATGCAACAGGTGCGAGAGCAAATGGTTGCCCAAGAGCCAGAGCAACCAGAGGATAGTCTGCGGCAGGCTGTTGTCGCTGAACTGATGGCGTATCTAGAAGAGCGCAAGCAGACTGACTGTGCTGATTACTTTACTCTGCGGCTACAAGATTTGCCTGCAAACGAAATTGAGGTAATCTTGGGGCTAACGCCACGCCAACGGGATTACTTGCAGCAGCGGTTTAAGTACCATTTGATTCGCTTTGCGCTATCGCATCGTTGGGAGTTAGTGCATCAGTGGCTTGAAGCCGATCTGGAGCGCAATCTTGGCTTAACCCTACAGCAGTGGCAATCCTTTCAGGAACAGCTGGATCCGCAGCAGCTTGCATTACTTCAACTGAAGCGAAAACGGCTGACAGATGCTGCGATCGCCCAATCCCTTAGTTGCACCATTACCCAAGTGCGTAAGCAGTGGTTTAAGCTACTTGAGCAAGCGTGGGAAATTCGTAATTATTTAGTGTCCGGACAAGATGCCTCTGCCGATGAATAGGAATTCATACCATGAATGATGACTCGGAAGCTCTCCAGAGAAATCTCCTCGAACTACTGCAAGACCTGGTTGCTTTTACCACTTCAGATGACTCTGGGGTGGTTGCTCCAGTTATAGAGTGGAACAATGAACAATACGGCGCTCAAACAATTAACGCGCCGGATTTATTCATTTCTCAGGCTGAATCCGCTGGAAATTTCGGTCATCTTAGATCCGACGTTTACTCCTCCGAACGGAAAAACCTCTTAAAACTTGGAGAGATACCCGCTGTGCAAGACCGTTTTCATACCCTGTTGAAACATCGATTACAAAGCGAAATGCAACGTAATCCACCTCTGTTCCCCTGGGAAACAGAAGTTCATGACTACGAGGCTGAAACTGCCTATGGAGTCATTGGCTCGGCTACGACTGCTCCCGTGAGCACAACCAACCAAAGAGTCCCGGCTCAAGTCTGGTTGCAGCAGCTTAAAGCGCTGAATCTGCCTATCCAACTACCTGAGGGGCTTTTGGGGCAACTGCTGGAACGTTGCCAAGAAGCGGTGCAATCGTCTTTACTGGAAGGCGCAAAGCTGGTGAACGCGGTCGAAGCGTTATTTCCCGGTCAATCACAATCGCTCAACCATTTGGCGGGCATGGTAATGACATCGCCCGCTCGCTCTGGTGCGGTAGCATCGCCGCCACCGGGTACCAATTACCCATCGAGTTATGAATCTGCGGTGCCAGCACAGCAGATGGTGCTGTCGCTGCTGGCTGCACGTGAAATTATGACGGCTTTAACGCTGCCAATTTCTTTGACCCAACCCAAACTTGAGCGCCAGTGGCTAACTGATCTTGGAGCCTTAAGCTTGCAGGCAGATTACGCCTTAGACGCAACGGGTGCAAAACTGCGTCTTCAGGCAACAGTGCCATCTGGTGGCAGCATTACACTGCGGGGGGCAGATGTACAGGCAAGTGCTCAACGTTCTACGGCTGGTAGCCTGAGTGTAGAGTTGTTTGACTTCCAGCCACAGCAGCCTTACACCCTGGAAGTTTGCTTGGACGAGCAGACACCGCTGTCTTTTGCCATTCGTATCACTGACTAACTTCAATGTTCAATGACGGTTTTGAGATAGTCCAGGGTAGCTTTTTGAGGATTCTCGATCCCTCGAAAAAATCCTGATCGAACCCTGATATCAAAGTACCAACCCAAACTGGGCTGTTAGACCAGTCAGGCGATGGGTATGATGGATCTGGCTGCATTTGGATCGAGCCTAGACCGACGCAAGCGTTTAAGCATTCAAGTACGATGAGAGCCGTATCTTTCAAGGTGCATCTGCCCATCGAAAATTGCTGCTCTTAGCAAGATTTGCTTTCGGCTATCAGGCTCAACAGGTTTTCGTCGGACATGCAGCCAGTAAACCTCATAGCCAATCTAGTGTCTGCCGATGTTGGGTAATTTTGGGATTGGTGTCTCGGGGAGTGCGCGAGCACGGGTGCAAGCGATCGCCGATCGCTTCAAGCGTCGTTTAGAGACACAATCGCCACCTGAAATCGAAGAGTCGCTACTGCTGAGGGTGCTGGTGCAGGCAATGGTGCTGGTTGGCATTGCTGCCACTGATGTAGCCGCATCGACTGGCATGAGTGTCTGGGCAGTTCCGCTAAGCCTGATGGGCGCGTTCTGGAGTTGGCAGCAGCGTCATAAGCGCAACATTGCTGCAAAGTTTTGTATTGCGATCGGTATGCTGCTGGCACTAGCAGCATTTTTTGTGGGCTTGCGAGGAGAGCTGAACGACACCCGCCTCGTTTTAGCAGAACTGTTGGTGCAGCTTCAGGTACTACACAGCTTTGATTTGCCACGTCGTAAAGATTTGGGCTACTCAATGGTGATCGGGTTGATCCTGATTAGCGTTGCCTGTACCTTGAGTCAGACGATGACGTTTGGGCTGCTGTTACTGCTGTTTCTGTCGATCGCGCTGCCAGTTTTGGTACTGGATTACCGCTCTCGGTTGGGTCTGAGTACTCAGCTCCATCAAGCACCGTCGCAACGAGCAGGCTTAGCTCCCAAACAGTTGCTCGGTTTTTTGCTCGTCATTTTGGTGTCAGGGCTGCTGATCTTTGCCTGTTTACCTCGCTTTCCAGGCTACCAACTGCGATCGTTTCCCGTTAGCCCCCAAATTCAAAAAGATTTTGAGGATAGTAGCCGCATCATCAACCCTGGCTACGTCAAATCTGGTGCCGAGAAGGGAGGCAGCGGTGTCTCAAAACAGGGTGAGGGGAATGGTCCGGGTAAACTGGACGAGAACTTTTACTACGGTTTTAATAGCCGCATCAACCAGAATTTACGCGGTGCGCTGAAGCCACGAGTCGTTTTACGAATCCGTTCGCAAGCGGAAGGGTTTTGGCGGGTGCTGGCGTTCGATCGCTATTTGGGGCAAGGTTGGGAGATTTCTCGCAACGATAAAACGATCACGGTAACGCGACCGGATTGGTCATATCAATTCTTTTTGCCTCGACCTCTCTCGCTCAGCAAAACAAAGGAAGTGATTCAAACGTATACGGCAGTATCAGAATTGCCGAATTTGTTGCCTGCGCTGACTCAGGCAAAGGAACTTTACTTTCCCACACGACAGGTAGCGATCGACCCCAATGGCAACCTACGATCGCCGTTGGAACTCCGCGAAGGGTTAACGTATACGGTTGTTTCTGAGGTTCCTTATCGCGATCGTACCCGGCTTCGAGCAGCGCCACAGAACTATCCGCCCAATATTGTGGATGACTATCTCAACGTGCCGCCTAAAATTTTGAAGCGAGTACGACAACGGACACAAGCATTGCTTGCAACCTCGCCAAAACCCATCACATCTGCTTATGAAAAAGCGCTGTTTTTGGCTCAAGTTGTGAAGCAACGCTATACCATTCAGCCTGATTTACCGTTTCTAGAACCCGATGAAGATCTGGTAGAAGCATTCTTGTTTAAGTATCAAGGTGGATACCCAGATTATTTCTCGACAGCGCTTACTGTGATGCTGCGATCGATCAACATTCCCGCACGGCTCATAGCAGGCTTTGGTCCTGGAGAGTTCAATCCCTTCACTGGCTTGTATGTTGTTCGTAACACCGATGCCTATGCCATTACAGAGGTCTTCTTTCCTAAGTATGGCTGGTTTGCTTTTGATCCCATTCCGGGGCATGAACTGATTCCACCGTCCATTGAAGAGAATCAAACGTTTAGCGTGCTGCGAACCTTTTGGCAATGGGTCGCAGGTTGGTTGCCTTCCCCCGTAACCAGTTGGCTTAATCAAGGTTTCGGACGCTTGGTTGGCTGGATCGCCTTTGCAGTCGCATCGCTCATGAGCCTATTTTCAAGCGGTTGGGTCGGTCTTTTCGTCGGGCTGCTGCTGGGGCTTGCCTGCGGCTTTGTTGGCTGGCTGCTCTGGCGTAGTTGGCGTGGATGGCGCTATCGTCGTTGGTTAGGAACGCTGCCGCCAATGGAGCGTCTTTACCAGCAAATGCTGACTTGGCTGGCAATGCAGGGGTTCCGCAAACCACCTGCCCAAACCCCTTTAGAGTATGCACGGCAGTCTTACGAATCTCAGTCTGCGGTGCGTGCAGGGGCGATCAATGACATTTCTCAAGCTTATGTCCGCTGGCGCTATGGGGGCAATGCGCCCAACCTGGCGGTGTTAAAGCAGCGGCTACGTGACTTGAAGCAACGCTCAACTTCAAAGTCGCATCGTATTCATTGAGGAGCGATCGTGATCAAAGTGCGCTTGTTTAAGCCAGAGGATGCGGAACAAATCGCGCAGTTGTTCCATGAGACCGTTCATGCGGTTAACATTCGCGATTACTCAAGCAGCCAAGTCAGTGCATGGGCACCTGACAATATCCACTTTAGAAATTGGGTAGAGGTGTGTTCCCACCGCTTTACGTATGTTGCTGATGACGAAGGTGTGATTGCAGGGTTTGGCGAGCTAGAGCCGAATGGACACATCGACTGTTTTTATTGCCACAAAACCTATCAGCGTTGTGGAGTGGGCAGTCAGCTCTATGGGGCGATCGAAGCGAAAGCTGTTGAGCTATCAGTGAGACGTTTGTTCGTTGAAGCAAGTATTACTGCTAGACCATTTTTTCAGCGCATGGGGTTTGCGGTTGTCGAAGAGCAGACAGTGATGCGTCGGGACGAAACCTTTATCAATTACGTGATGGAAAAGTTTCTGTAGAATGCAGCAGCTCTAATTCTGAAACCAGGCGGTTAACGCTACAGCTAAGCCATCCGCAGCGTCATCGGGTTTGGGAATCTGGTCAAGCTTTAGCTCACGTGTGACTGCCGTTTGGACTTGATGTTTATCGGCGTTCCCGTAGCCTGTTAGCGCTTGTTTAATTTGTGCGGGAGTAAATTCTACGTAGGGAACGCTGTATTGCGCCAGCACCAGCATAACAACCCCTCGTGCCTGGGCAACCGCGATCGTGTTACCCATGCGGTAAAAGAAGAGCTTCTCGATCGCCACTAAGTCTGGCTGCCACTGTTTCATCAGTGTATGCAAATCGTCGTGGATGATGATGAGACGCTGCCCGATTTCTTTTCCAGCGGGAGTCTGTACCACGCCATAATCCAGGACAGCTACCTGCGCTTCGGTGCTACCTGCTGCTTCACCTGAACAGACGATCGCTCCAAAGCCTAACGTTGCCAGCCCTGGATCTAAGCCGAGAATGCGCTTTTGCATAAACGTTTGAGTTTTAAGCGTTGAGGTTTATTCTTAACGCAAAGCTCAACACTCGAAGCTACTCGCCAGTTGTCAGCCCAAACACCTGATTGAAAACTTTCTCGACCTTATAGCCTGAGTCGATCGATTCCAGTGGATCTTTGCGTAACCGATGGCGTAGACAGAGAGTGACCACGCGTCGAATGTCTTGCACTGTAACTTCATCACGACCTTCAAAGGCAGTCAACGCTTTGGCGGCACGGTTGGTGACAATATCACCTCGCAGACCATCCACATCCAGTTCTGAACAGACCTGCGAAATTTTGACGCGTAAGTCATGGTCGATCGCCACGGTCTTGAGGCGTTCTTGAGCCAGGACGAGCCGATGCTGCAACTCATCTTGTTCAGACTGGCAGGCATCCAGGTAAACCTGTGGATCTTGGTCAAATTCCGTCCGTTGCTCGACGATTTGCACCCGTAGCGCTGGCTCTTTTACGGTGCGAATTTCAGCGTGCATGCCAAACCGATCGAGCAGTTGGGGGCGGAGTTCGCCTTCTTCTGGGTTACCAGAGCCGACCAGCACAAACCGCGCTGGATGCCGTACTGAAATGCCTTCTCGCTCCACTGTGTTCCAGCCAGAAGCAGCCGAATCGAGCAGCACGTCTACCAAATGATCATCCAGCAGGTTCACTTCATCAACGTAAAGAATGCCCCGATTTGCCTTTGCCAATAGCCCCGGTTCAAAGGCTTTTACCCCTTCAGACAGAGCTTTTTCAATATCGATCGTGCCGCAAACACGGTCTTCAGTGGCACCCAATGGCAGATCGACCATCATGACTTTTTGCTTGGCGATCGACACCTCTAAGCCTTGTTCCACTTGCTGCCGCACAGCATCACCCATCATCTCTAGATCATGAGGATGACTGTTGAAGGGGTCATCAGCAACAACCTCAATCTCAGGTAACAGATCCGCCAGAGCGCGAATCGTTGTTGATTTTCCGGTGCCGCGATCGCCCATAATCATCACCCCACCAATTTTTGGGTCGATCACATTGAGCAACAGCGCCAGTTTCATCTCTTCCTGCCCCACGATCGCCGTGAAGGGAAACACAGGACGACGACGAAGAGACGACGGTCGTGCTGGACGACCATTTTCAACAGTAACGACGGGATTCGCAATAGGACTCACGGACTTACCTGATGTTTATAAAGGCTTCTTGATTGCTGTTTCTCATTGTGCCACAGAGGGGACAGGACGGGATGGAGAGGGACATTCTGAGTGACAAATTTGGCGTTCTACTCTCCGTGTGTCTCTTCCCGCTCCGGATCATCCCCAAAACGAGTAATGTCATCCTCGCCCAAATATTCGCCGTTTTGCACCTCAATCATCACCAGTGGAATCACGCCGGGATTTTCGACACGATGCGGTGTACACATCGGCACGTAGGTCGATTGCTTCTGCATCAAGATCGTCTCCTGCCCATCGCAAATGACCTTTGCCGTGCCCGAAACGACGATCCAATGTTCGCTGCGGTGGTAGTGCATCTGAGTGCTAATGTGCTGGCTGGGTGCCAGTTCAATGCGGTTGATGCGGTAATGGTTGCTTTCTTCTAAAAGCGTGACAGTGCCCCAGGGTCGTAGTCGCATCGTGTCAGAGTCCACTGGGTGCGAGTGAGGAAGTGTGCGATCGCTGCTTTCACTCATATTTCTACCTAACAAAGCCTACCTTCCTATCATGCCGGATCTTGAGTCCATTTCTTCTCTCTCATACTCTCCAAAGTCCTTGAGCATGGGCATTTAGAACTTATTTACGCATGACTTGGTACTCTAGAAAGCGTTCAGAAACGGCATACATTTGATTGGCTACTAGCCAACCCTTTGGGAAGCAAGCGACAGCTACCAGCCGTCAGCTTTTTTCTAACCGCTAACCGCTGACCGCTCAAGTCCATAGCACTATTCCTTCCCAGCCTCTAAGTCTGGCGATCGGCTAAAGCTGGCAATCAGCAAACAGACAATACCGACGTTGATAAACGTATCTGCCAAATTAAAAACCGGAAAGCGAATCAGCCGAAAGTCGAGAAAGTCGATGACTTCGCCGACCAGAAAGCGATCGATGCCATTGCCTAGCGCACCAGACAGAATCAAACCATAGCCAACCTGCTCCCACCGATTGAGCGTAAATTTTTTTGACCATGCCAGCAGCATCAACCCAAGGCTGACTCCTAGTGAAAGCCAGCGTAGCCAAATGGAGCCGCCAGGGAAAAGGCTGAATGCCGCTCCAGGGTTCAGCTCATAGGTAAAGTGAAATACTCCCGGTAGAACTGGAATAGTGAAGTGTAAGATGGGCGGGAAAATGTAGGTAACGAATAGGATTTTGGTCAGGCGATCGAGCGCCAGTCCGATGAAAGCAGCGATCCAGAAGAAGCGGTTTTTGAACAGCATGGAAGCAGATTGGAAGAACACTCGTCACTCATTGTCCTCTCAGGCTATCAATAAAACATCAAATGACGTAGCGTGAAAGCGACCACTGTGACAGCACACACGATTGCAAATTGACCCGGTAGTGGGTAGAGCGAATATTTCATTAAAGATTGCTGTAACGGTAAGCCAGTCCTCATGTTCACCAGCCCCAACCCATAGGTTGCAGCCATGTAAATGATGCCTGTTACGTGAATGCTCAATAACCCACACAAACAGCTAAACGCAAGTGACTCCAGCTTGGCTGAGGCTTTGAATGCTAAATAGCCGCATAGCCATGCGCCAGGTATGAAGCCCAAAATGTAGCCAAAACTGGGTTCTTTGAGGTAACCAAAACCGCCCCCTTGAGAAAACACCGGAAACCAGGTTAATCCCAGCAGAATGTAAGCAATTTGGGAGAGTGCCGCCGCGTTCTTACCACCCAGACACCCAACCAGGAGAGCTGCCCCAAACTGATACGTTACTCCCAAAGAGTGGGTCTGGACATTCATTGAACCCAGCGTTGGGGTTGCCACGAACGCCTCTAAAAAGGTGCCGCCGATCGTCAGAATCAGACCAATAAGTGCCCACAACAATTCTGTAGAAAAAGCCATCACATCCAAAAGTAGAAGTGTCAACGCAAACAAGCGATGGAGTCTAAATTTTCACGTCTGCGTTTTACTTTTCAAACGTTTCTTTAACTGATTTATGTCTTAAAGCGTACAGTGCTTGGGGAATGACACAGCCTTTCCATTACAAAATGATGGCATTGTATCATCGTTTCTGAAGCGTCTCGCCGTCCAAGCATGGCACGTGTGTAACGAAGCTCGATCGCAGGGCAAACTAGGATGATGGCACCCTTTCTTCCGCCCCATGCGCCTACCC
This sequence comes from Tildeniella sp., assembly GCF_059505325.1. Lineage (NCBI taxonomy): Bacteria > Bacillati > Cyanobacteriota > Cyanophyceae > Oculatellales > Oculatellaceae > Tildeniella > Tildeniella sp. The sequence goes on along the minus strand of NZ_JCACKI010000006.1, from coordinate 52,672 downwards.
CTACCATCTGAGCGCTACGGGCAGTCCTCCAGTCTAAACTGCCCCTCGATTAACCCCAAAGCCTCAGCGTTTATCTATAGATAGCGATCCTATATGAGTTGTGAGAAGCATCTTGATGGCAGCTCTTAGCCGTCAGCGGTCAGCAGACAGAGAAAAGCTGACCGCTGACCGCTCCATCATTAAGTTCCGCTCACAACTGATCTGGGACTGCTACAGCACGGGATTCAGGTGCTTTAAGGTAGCGAATATCCCTCGCCAAGCCAACGAGTTTCAATGTCATCATGATTCATGAGAGTAAAGTTTAAGTCAAGCGATTTAAAAGTCAAACGATGAAGAGGTCTCTGTGTCATTACTACTTTCTATTCTGAAGAAAAACAATCATCTTAATGACGTTCATCTAACGATCGTGAGTGTCGGTTCGCGCAAGCTTAATCCTGAAGATGATTTTGCCAGCAATATTTGGAGTCCCTTTATACCAAATCTATCGATCTACGGTTTCGATGCGGATGCAGATGCCTGCCATGCAGCCAACACCGAGTTAGAAGCAAGGGGCATTAATTGGCAAGAGAGACATATTCCTCTTGCGCTGAGTAAAGATGTTGGTGAAGCAACTCTCTACGTTACTAAGGCACCTTTTTGCAGCTCACTCTATCCACCCAATGAGCCATATTTGGCAAGATTTGCTAATCTTCTTGAACTGATGAGTCAAGACTTTACCCTGACGTTCAATACCACAACCCTTGATCAAGCTTGCCAAGCAGAAGCAATTCCTGCCGTTGATTTTTTGCAAATTGATGTTCAAGGGGCAGATTTACACGTTTTAGAAGGGGCAACGCTGACCGTAGCTAATGGCGTACTTGCCGTTCAAACAGAAGTTGAATTTGCACCTCTTTATGTCGGTCAGCCCTTATTTGCGGATCTGGATCATTATCTCCGCGCTCAAGGTTTTACGCTCTTTGAGTTAGCAACAACACATCAACCACGGGCACGATCGCCCATCTCTTCAGCAGCAAATTCTGGTCAAGTGCTTTGGGGTGATGCTTTTTATTTCCGTGATTTGCTAGCAGAATCAGACGATTCGCCACTAAAAACACCCGCTAATCTTTTGAAACTAGCCTGTATTGCCGATGCGCTTGATTTTCCCGATTATGCCTTGGAATTGCTCGAATATCTGACTCTCCACTATGGCAACGACTCAACTTATAACGTTGCCAATAGCATTGTAGAGACGTTAGCCCAGGTGCCAGCGTTGGTCGAGCATGGACTCAATAATTTTCCGATCGTGATGAGTATTCAAGATTACGTGAGTGGTAATGTTCGTCATTATCTCACTGAAACGAGTAGCCCTGTAGAGTGACAAACGTAGAAAAAGCTCAACGCACTGTGTTAAATCTACAATCCCAAGAGCCGATACGTCTCACCATCAATCAGAATAAAAATGCCCAAACCAATTAAGACATAGGGGACGATCGTGCTACCGTGACGAGTGAGATTCTGAGCAACAATTGGGTGACGCGTTAGCTGGTAGGCGATGCAACACCAGACGCTAACCATGACAAAGAAAACGCTAAGAATGACTCCTAACTCGAGAAGGTTGCTATTAGCAAACAACGGCACATAGATACCGACATTATCCCCTCCGTTGGCAATGGTAATGGTAGCAACCTGGTATGTTGGCGGCGCAAGTAAGCTGCCAAGGCTCGAAAGTATTGGTTGACCAGCTTGGGGCTGTTTAATGTCATCAGACATTAGCTGGATTGTTGTTTCGTTGTTCTTCTGGTCTACTAATTGCTTAATACCGATCGCGATCGGTACCAAACCCAATAGCCCAATCCACATCTTAGGTAGCACCAAGCCACCAAAGAATCCTGGCAAACTCAGTGCAATCAAGACCGTAAAGCCAAGGTACTGACCAATAAAGATATGCTTAGGACGAAAAGTAGCGTTCATCTGAGCAAAGAAAAGCATCAGAATCAAGATGTCATCAAGATTAGTTGCTACAAATGATGTCACTCCTGCGATAACAGCTTGTGCGAACCAGTTCATAGCGTTGTAATGAAGAAACTCCTCTCATTCTTCTCCATTTCAGGTACAACGTTCAGGGTTGCGTCGAGATTCGTCACAGGCATTTGATCGCGATCGCGGACTCACGTTACTTTCAAAAGTGCTTGGCGCTGCTCAGTGCAGTCTGTGGCTTTGGTATAGTCTCCAAGCGCATAGTAGGCAACGCGGAGGCTCCCCAAAACTTGTTCGGCAATACGGTGATCTTTCATGCGGTGGGCGATCGCTAACCGTTGTTCGTAGTAATCGATCGCTCTGGCATAATTGCCCAAAGCATCGTACCCAACGCCAACGCTACCAAGCGCCTGTTCTTCACCACGACGGTCTTGCGTTTCTCTGGAGACCGTTAACCATTGCTTACTGTACTCAATGGCGCGATCATAGTCGCCGAGTGCGTAGCAGGCGTTACCTAAATTCCGCAGAATTTGTCCTTCAGTGCGGCGATCGCTGAGTTCACGCGCCAGCACTAGCCGTTGCTGATAGTAATCAATCGCTCTTGTGTAGCTGCCCAAGGCATAACAGGCATTGCCCAGGTTTTTCAGAATCTGCTCCTCGATCTGGTCGTCTTGCAGTTCCCGCGCAATAATCAGGCTCTGTTCTTCATAGCCGATTGCAGCTGCGTGATCGCCCAGCGCTTTGTAGGCTAAACCCAGGTTGTTCAGCGCTGCCATCTCACCTCGGCGATCGCCAATTTCTTGCGCTACGGTCAGGCTTTGCTGCTGACACTCGATCGCCTTTGCCTGCTCCTTAAGATGGCGATACGCGTTACCCAAATTGCCAAGGATCTTCACAATGCTGCGGCGGTCTTGCAGCTTTTGCACGATTTCCAGGCTTTGCTGGGAGTATTTAATTGCTCTGGCGTAATCTCTCAGGCTGTAATGAGTCAAGCCCAGGCTGCTCAGAGCTTTCCCCTGACCGTGCTCATCCTGTCGATCGCGGTAGAGCAGAAACGCTTGCTGAAATAATTTTAGTGCTGCTTCAAATTGCCCTGTGTGATATTGTTCGCAGCCCTGGTGCAGTAACCGTTCTGCCATTGTGTGTGCCACATCGGCAACAAGCGTGTCGCCACCAGCAAGCAGAGTGCTGGCGGTTTCCACCGCTAGAGGCTTAGGTTCAACCGGAAACACTGTCTCGCGGGAAGATGCAGGCGTTGTCTCTGTCGCTGCAAAGTCGCTGTTCATAATGTCGTTACTTGGGTGTGACCGAACTCAGTCGGTTCAGGCTTTTAAGGAATGATGAAACGCTCAGACCGGAGTGACGGGCTAGACCAGGAGGGACTGTAGAACTATGACTTGTCGTAGCCTACTGTTCACAGTCGATCGCGTCTCATCCGGTTGATTGGTTTAGCTGGGGTCAATGCTATACACGCGCTTGACCAGACGCACCCGATAGTTCTGAGGTAAACCCTTTGAAACACAGCCTATCGCTTTGATGCTGCGGTGTATTCAGTAATTCTTCTAGCCTTCTCCAGGCTGTGGGTAAACCCTTCCGTAGAATTATGGAGGCGCGAATTATTCCTTTACAACGTCAGCCGGACCAACCAAAGAGATATAGGGTTCCACGAGATATTGATCTGCCACAGTCTGAGTGTCTGCGATCGTGACGGCACTCATCTGCTCTTGAAACTGTGCATCGAAGCCAATGCCCAAGCCAACCGTTTCATACCAGCCAAAGGTTTGGGCGATCTGAGCGTTAGTTTGCTTGCCCAGCGCATGTTGCCCCAAAATTTTATCTTTAGCTGCCTGCAAGGTTTCAGAATTAAAGGGGTGTGTACGCAGACGATCGACTTCAGTTTTGAGACCATCAAGCGCGATCGCTGTATTTTCAGGAGCCGTGCCCATGTAGACCACAAATTGCGCGGGATGGAGGCGGGGCGCATAGAAGGCAGACACATCGTAGGCAAGACCACGCTTTTCCCGCAGCTCGACGAAGAGCCGACTAGAAAGTCCGTTGCCCAGGTAGCTATTGAGTAGTTTGAGCGCTGTGTAGTTCTGAAGAGACTGGTGGATGTCCTCGTCTCCTTTAGCCCCCTCCCTGACGACAGGCGGTGCCAGATAACCCAGCATGACGATCGACTGTTGCGTTTCTTGAGCGATCGCGGCTCTCACGGGTTGAGACGTGATCGCAGGTAAGTTGAGCACAGGTAAAGGCGTAGCGGGTGCTTGCCAGTCACCGAACACTTTTTCCACAAGGGCGATCGCGTCATCAGACTGGATGCGACCAGAGAGGCTAATGACGAGATTATCAGGGCGAAAGTGAGTCTGGTGATAGCGCTGGAGATCAGTGCGCTCAAGCTGCGCGACACTTGCTTCAGTGCCTAAACCAGACAGTGCGTAGGGATGTTCCCCATACATGATCCGCCGCAGTTGGTCAAAGGCAATCGAGAACGGTTGTTCTTGCTGTGAGCGAATTGCCTGCATGGTGAGGCGGCGTTCCAGATCGATTTCTGACTGCGGAAAACTGGGCGATCGCAGCAATTCCCCTGCCAACGCCAACATCTCGGCAAAATCGGCGGAAACGGTTTTGAGACTCAGGAGAAAATAGTCTGTCGCTGAATCGGCACCGAGGCTGGCACCCACTGATTCAACCTGTTCGGCAATTTCTAACGACGATCGCTGCTCGGTTCCTTTTGTCAATACAGCCGACAGCAAATGCGATAGCCCTGCTGATTGCGATACTTCCCACTGACTGCCTGCCCGAATGAAGAGCCGCGCAGCAATAATATCTGCGGAGGGATTTTCCCACACCAAAACCACGATGCCGTTTGCAAGTACTATGCGGGTCTGGGGAGAGTGTTTGATACCTAAATTCACGAAGTCATCCTTAATTACGAAGAGCGGTCAGCTAGACGAAGAGCGGTCAGCTATTAGCTATCAGCCGTCAGCTATCAGTAGTCAGCTATCAGTAGTCAGTAGAGTGTGCAGAGTCTCTGCCGTTTGGTGCAGTTCGTGGCTTGAGTAGCGTTAACAGCCAACCCAATTGGGCTTCAATATCAAGCTTAAACAAATATAGAGGCGGCTTAAGCACGACAAGCTGACCGTTGAGCGCTTTCCCTCATAACGGTCTAACCACTGTCGCCGCATAGTGATAGGGGGAGAGGTAGCGATTAGCAAGGCGCTGAAGGTCGGTAGCCTGGATTGCCTGAATCCGTTGCACGTACGTGGTAGCAATTCTAGGGTTAGCAAGAATGCTGTAGTAACCGTACAGTCCAGCCAGTTGACTGGGAGTTTCGGTTGAAAACGCGTAATCATTGCAAAGCAGACGCTTGCAGCGGGCAAGCTCGGCTTCAGAAATGAGCGTGACAGACAGTTGGGAGAGGCGATCGCAGATGATTGCCTCGACGCGCTCCAGGTTTTCTGGATCGAGCCATGTACTGATGGTAAACAGCCCTGATTCGCGCTGGAGTGAAAAGCTGCTACCGATCGCCTGTACCAGCTTACGTTCTTCACGCAATTCCCACACCAAACGCGATGTACGTCCTTCGGCTAACAGCACCGAAAGGAGGTCTAACCCATAGGCAGCTTGCAATTGCTCATCTAGATCCTGGGACTGAGAATCAACGCCCGGACCGATCCATGCCATTATCAACCGTGCTTGCTCTAGTCTCGGCAAGTGCATTTCTTGACGACGAATATCAGTAATGGGTGGTTCGGCTTCGGGTATGTGGCGAGGGCAGTCAAGCGGATGAGCAAACGATTGAAAGGTCTGGCTGACCAGATCGATCGTCGCGTTCCAGGTGATATTGCCAACCACAACTACAGTCATATTCTCAGGCTGGTAGTGTGCGTTGTGAAACTGACGCATTTCAGCGGGCGATCGTGCCATTAGCGTCTCTTCAGTACCCAAAATGGAACGCCCATAGGGATGTCGCTGATACACCATTTCATTGAGTGACTGAAACGCAACCCAATCGGGGTCATCGTAAGACTGGTGAATTTCCTCCAACACGACTTGCCGTTCGCGTCCAAATTCGCTGTCTGGGATTGCCGCATGTAACAGCAACTCTGCCAGGTAGGGCAACGTTTCTTCCAGATGTTGTGCCGCTGTATTGATGAAGTAATGTGCGTAGTCGTAGCTGGTAGCGGCGTTCGTAGTGCCGCCCCGTCGCTCGATCGCTAAATCAAAGGAACCAGGAGCCATCTGCTCGGTACCTTTGAAAATCATGTGCTCCAAAAAATGTGCCATGCCAGTCCATGCGTCGGGTTCGGCGATCGCGCCAGCCTTAACCCAAACATCAACCGCTGCCGCTGAAGTTGCCGATAGATGTTGGTGAATGATCGTTAACCCATTGTCCAGCGTGACGAGATGGGCTGGGAAGGGTGCTTGACTAAGAACCGGAGGCAAATCAAGTAGACTCAATAGTTCAGTTCAGGACGAAATGTCTCTGCCTTTACCAAAATTATAGAGAACCTTGTCGCTACCTAGCTGCATTTTACGCCTGCTTCAGTTGCTCTCGATCGCTATAACTCTTTGTGGTAAGGCTAACCAGCGTTTAAGATCACTTTGACAACGAAGCAAAAGTCACCGTTTCCTAACATCGCTAGCGTTCGATTTTACACTTACCACTAGAAAAGCCTGAGAACTGATGTCAATATTGACGCTGGCAATCGCTAACCGAGCCTTTCGTTGCTTCATAGCTTCCAGTCTAATGATTGGCTAAATCGCTGGACATCCGCTAATAGTAGCTAGATGAACAAACTATTCATCTGTTGTGATGGGATTAATTTCTATCCTCAGAGGGAGCACTAAAGCCTGATTTAATCTGTGCTTATGCGATAGAATCTGAGCGTTAAGTTCTGTTTCTATAGGTCTCTCAGGCTCCTGTAGTCGATAGAGATAGCACGATCGCAACCATAAAGCAGCGCAGGCACAAGGCTTTGCTAGCAAGCTTTAAACTTCAACGCAGATTTAGATAGAGAGAAGAACACAATGGCATTTGAACAGTCTCCCCTCCCCTACGACTTTAACGCTCTAGAATCTCATGGTATGAAGGCTGAGACCTTTGAATACCACTACGGCAAGCACCATAAGACGTATGTCGATACCCTCAATAAGTTGATCGCAGAAAAAGCGCCTGAACTAGCTGACAAATCGCTTGAAGAGGTGATCAAAGTCTCTTTTAAAGATGCTTCCAAGGCGACCATCTTTAATAATGCAGCTCAAGTCTGGAACCACACTTTCTTCTGGAATAGCCTTGCCCCCACTGGTGGTGGTGCACCGACTGGTGACCTCGCAGCAAAAATCGACAGCGCGTTTGGTAGCTTCGACAAGTTCAAAGAAGACTTTACGACTGCTGCAACAACTCAATTCGGCAGCGGTTGGGCATGGCTGATTGACGATGGTGGCACCTTGAAGGTTACCAAAACCCCTAATGCTGAAAACCCATTGGCTCACGGACAAAAAGCACTCCTGACGCTTGATGTTTGGGAACACGCTTACTACATCGACTTTAGAAATGCTCGTCCAGCCTTCATCAAGAACTACCTTGATAACCTGGTCAACTGGGACTTTGCCGCTAAGAATCTAGCTGCTGCATAGTGCAGTAATAGAGCACTAATGATCGAAGAAAGCCACGCGATTTGCGTGGCTTTTTTATTGGGCGATCGAGCGAACGAAGCAATCAGTACACGTTAAAGAAAATTGAAAGATGGGTAACCCTAGGGTTACCCATCTTTAGTATCAGACGTTGATTACTTCGGTGACAGTGTCCGTCGCTTGGTAATCATGCGGTATGCCTCAATGACATCGCTTTCTTTCCAGCCGTTGAAGCTGTCGATACCGATACCACACTCGTAGCCAGCGTTCACTTCACGCGCATCTTCCTTCATCCGCTTCAGCGAATCCAGGTTGCCTTCGTGAACGATTTCGCTGCCGCGACGAATCCTCACCTTACAGTTGCGAACGAGCTTACCAGATTGGACATAGCAGCCAGCTACCGCACCGCGTCCGACCGGGAACACTGCCCGCACCTCAGCCTGACCAAGCGGTTCCTCAATCAGTTCAGGTTCGAGTAGACCTTCCATCGCCGCCTGAATGTCGTCAAGCAGTGCGTAGATGATGTTGTACTCACGGACATCAACCCCAGCACGATCGGCGGCTTGACGTGCCCCTGTTGCCAGTGTGGTGTTGAAGCCAATCATGACGGCATCACTTGCTGCTGCTAGATCCACGTCAGTTTCACTGATTTCACCAGGAGCGGCATACAGCACTCGCACCTGCACTTCGTTCTGAGGGAGCTGCTTCAGCGCACCGAGAAGCGCCTCTACAGAACCCTGCACGTCTGCCTTCAAGACCAGGTTCAGCTCCTTGAGGTCACCTTCTTGAGCGCGTGCAGAAATCGTGTTCAAGCTGACGCGGCGTGAAGACATTGCCTGTAGGAGTCGAGATTGGCGCTGCTCGTCGGTTTTGTCAGATGCAATCGAACGAGCTTCTTTTTCATCCTCAAAGACTTGGAAGTCGTCGCCTGCGGCTGGTACGTCGCCCAAACCAAGGACCTCAACCGCAAAGGAGGGATCGGCTTGCTTCACACGTTGACCGCGATCGTCTACCATTGCCCGTACTTTGCCCAGAGCCGAACCCGCAACAATCGTATCGCCCACCCGCAGCGTACCATTCTGAATCAGCAGAGTCGCTACAGGACCTTTCGCCTTGTCGAGGTGTGCCTCAATCACCGTTCCTCTTGCAGAGCGATCGGGGTTGGCGTAAAGGTCTTCTACTTCAGCGACCAGCAGAATCATTTCTAACAGCGTATCCAGGTTCTCACCTGAAATGGCGCTGACCGCCACCATTACAGTGTCGCCACCCCATTCTTCGGGTACTAGACCGTACTCGGTTAGCTCCTGCTTCACGCGATCGGGCTGTGCTTCTTCCTTATCCACCTTGTTGATGGCAACCACGATGGGCACTTCTGCCGCTTTGGCGTGGCTGATTGCTTCGATCGTCTGCGGACGCACGCCGTCGTCAGCGGCAACGACAAGCACCGCAATGTCTGTGACCCTTGCACCACGTGCCCGCATGGCAGTAAACGCTTCGTGACCAGGCGTGTCTAAGAAGACAACCTGCTGCATCTTGCCTTCGTGCTCGACATCGACGTGATAAGCGCCAATGTGCTGCGTGATGCCACCCGCTTCGCCTTGCGCCACCTTGGTTTTGCGAATCGAATCCAGCAAGGTTGTTTTGCCATGATCGACGTGCCCCATAATGGTGACGACTGGTGGACGGCGCTGGAGTTTTTCCAGATCACCCGCATCCAGCATTTCAGTGATTTTTTTCGCTTCGGCTTCTCGCTGTCCAGTCTCAACTTCGACTCCCAGTTCCTGCGCCACCATGGTTGCCGTGCCGATGTCAAGCGTCTGAGTGACCGTCGCCGCAATACCTTTCATAAACAAGGTGCGAATAATGTCGGTATCGGGAATCTCCATGATGGAAGACAGCTCTTGCACCGTCAGACCGCCATGTAGAGTAATCTTCTCTGGCTTTTCAATTTTGACTTCTTGTTCACGACGATCGCGGCGATCGCGTGGGCTAGAGGTCTTTTTCGCTCTTGGTGCTGCCGCGGGTGCTTTTACCTGAGTCGCACGCGCTGATTTCGGTTTTGCAGGGCGCACCAAAGAGAGGCTGATCGGCGTGGCTGCCTCACCATCTTTGTTCAAGAGGTTGTCGATATCGTCTTCATCTTCGTCGACCGCTACCTGAGTGCGGCGCTTCGTCTTGCCAGCAACCTTGGCTGCTTTTTCAGCTTCGCGCCCTTCCTCTTCCTCCTCCTGCCAACTTTTAGCCTTTTTAGTGCGAGGCAATGCGGGTCGTGCTTGGAGCTGCACATCTGGAGAAGCAACGCCTCCAGGGGCAGCAGCAGTAGGTGCTGACGGCGCACTTGGACGGTTGCCGCGTAGAACCACTCCCTCCACGCGTGAACCTTCAACAGCCGTGCCTTCACCAGGACGCACGGGGCGAGGCGGACGGCGCAATTCGACGATCGTTTGCGGTCGGGGAGCCGAGCGACCGTCGGCAGGTTTAACCGGTCCTGGGGCGCGGTTCACTGGAGCTGGTTTCGATGGTGCTTTAAAGGCTGCATCGTGTTCAGCTACAGGGCTAGCGTCTCTTGCTGGCTCTTCTGACTCGATAACGGTCTGTGGACCTTGATCTGCTCGAGAACGCTTTAAGAGGGGGCGGTTGGCAAGGTTAACCCGAGGTGTGTTGGCTGAGGTGCTTGGTCGCGCTGGCGGTACTGAAAGTTCAGGTTGGCTCTCTACTACAGCTAAAGGACGATCGCGCGCTTCAACATGAATCGCTGGCGCTGCAACCGTCTCCTCATGGAAGCTACTATCGGGTACTTGCGGCTGATCGTCGGGTAGTGATGCTGGGGTGTCAATTTCAGGACTGACTGGCAGTTCTACCTGCACACTTGCAGCGGCAGGATGGGCAGGACGGCTTGGTACCGACGGCTTCGTCGGTGCCGGGGTCGTTGGCGCTGGCTCAATTGCAGTGGGCTGAGGAGCACTGGGTTGAGGTGGGTTAGGAGGTTCTGGACTGGGCGCTTGACGAATAACGGGCTTGCGGATTTCAAGAATCTGCTGCTTCTTTTGCACTGGAGCTGCTGTTTTCGTTTTTGCCTCCGCCGTCTGAGAGTTAGCCCCATTGCGGGATGGGGCAGACTTGGCAGGAGAGGGGGGCTTGGCAGTGTACGTCTCGGCAGCCGTGCGAATCAACTCAGCTTCGGAGTCAGTAATGGTGCTGCTGTGGCTTTTTACTGAAATGTTCAACTGTTCGCAAACGGCTAATAAATCCTTATTGTCCAAATTCAATTCCCTTGATAACTCGTAAATTCTGACCTTGCCATTATTCATCCGCTCTGCCCTCGCTACCTATCCTGTTTTCACATAATTGCCTGCTGCTTTGACTAAAACGACATTGGATTCAAATTGAACTTATTCCCAAGGGGGAACTAAAGACCTACTGATTCCGGTCGGGGGTGACTCTAGCTTTTCATTACAACAGTCCCAAAAAGCGATGGGCGATGCCCAAGGCTGCAAAGAGTTCCTTCTTCTAATTTTGCACAAATCTGACGACACTGGCTTGATTTGGGTTTCTGGTTTTGATGCAACGGTTACAGCCAGTACTGGCTAACATCCTCACACTAACTTACCTTGGTCAAAACTGCCGCAAGGTGTGGTTCTAGGTTTGGCGCTTTGGGAACAACGACATTGGTTTTACGTCATGTCAATATCGTCTTTAGTCCCCTAGTTTCTCTGCGCCTCCACGGGTTGAGGAACGCCATCGATCTGGCATCAAGCAAGCGCTCGATCGTTCAACTAATCGATACAGCAGAGATCTATGAAACCGCTCACTAATACGGTATCTCGCTTGTAAAATACGTGTGCTCTGCTTGGGGAGCACCGCTGGCTTGCAACGAATCGCTGGCTTATAACAGATCAAAGTGTACAGTCGCCCTCTTAAAGTCTGGAACCGCAGCTATCAGTCTAGCCAATACCTGTCATTTTGAACGCAGTCACCGTGCAAAGTTAATTTTTCCCTACAAGGCGTTTATCTTACCCTGTTCCGGTAGCAAGAGACTGAAATTGGTTTTTGCGTTGCCGATCGTCACCCTCACGTTACTGAAGCGTTTGTTCCGGTTGATGCCTCGCCTGATCGCTAGACAAGCGCTGCCAGAGCGTATGGTACAACTGGTCAGCCACTGGCGCTTTGAGTGCCCGCCCCAGGCGATCTTTTTTTTGTGCCAGTTTTAAGCACGTTGCTTGGGGGCAGAGATACACCGATCGTCCCATACCCTGATCTAACTCTACCAAGGAAGAGGTGTGCGCTTGAGGAGATGAGAGTCGCACAATGCGCCAAAATTCCTCCTTGAGAGCGACTTTGCGGCAGCTAACACAGCGTCGATAGTTTGGCTTCATTCACACCCACCATGAGCAACCGCTTAGGGACGCTTTAGAGCGTCGTTCGATTCAACCCCAGAGCCGTCAGCCGCAGCACCTGTTGCCTGCTCGTCGTCTAAGAAATCGTCTTCAGTGGCAACCTCAGGAGCGACGTATGCCTCTTCAGCAGTCTCTGGTTCGTCTTCGTCTTCGTAGTCGTCGTACTCGTCAGACTCAACGGGTTGTAATCGACGACGCGACTCCAGTGCGGTTGCAATCTTCTGGTTCTCTGCTTCATAGTCATACTTCGCAGAGTCCTTAATGTCGATTTTCCAGCCTGTGAGACGGGCTGCCAGACGCACATTTTGCCCTTCTTTGCCGATCGCCAGACTGAGTTGATCGTCGGGTACCAACACATGTGTTTGCCGTCCTTCGGGATCAACTAGGCGGACTTCATCAACACGTGCTGGACTCAGCGCATTGGAAATGTAGGTTGAGGGATCAGGAGACCAGCGAATGACATCAATTTTTTCACCGCGTAGCTCGTTAACGACCACCTGAATTCGTGAGCCTCTCGCTCCAATGCAAGCCCCCACGGGATCAACATCACGTTCTACTGTATCGACCGCAATTTTGGTCCGCGGACCCACGAAGCGAGACGGTGGATTGGCTTCTCTAGCAACTGCGACAATACGGACAATCTCATCCTCGATTTCGGGGACTTCGTTGGCAAACAGGTAGACCACCAAACCAGCATCCGCTCGTGATACCAGCAGTTGGGGTCCTCGATGTGCGCCTTCAGAAACCTTTTTCAGGTAGACCTTAAATGTTGCGTTTGCCCGGTAGTTGTCGTTAGGAAGCTGATCACGCTTTAGTAGTTCAGCTTCGACCTCTGGTTGTCCAAAGCCGCTATTCACCGCCATAATGACGGACTGCCGCTCAAAACGTAGCACCCGCGCTTGCAAAACAGTGCCTTCGAGATCCTGAAACTCTTCTTGCACCAGTTTGCGCTGCTGGTCGCGTAATTTCTGTGCAAGGACTTGCTTGGTTTGAATCGCCGCCATGCGCCCAAAGTCACCCTGATCAGGCGTTACGTCTAGCACAACGGTATCGCCAGGTTGTGCCTCAGCAGCAACTTCCTGGACTTCCTGAAGTGCAATCTGGTGGTCAGGATTTTCAACGTCCTCCACGATCGTCTTCGCTGCCAGCACCCGAAAGCCTTCTTCTTCCACATCCAGCTCCACTTCAAAGTTGGCGAAGTACTCTTCGTCAAAGTTGGGGTTATCGATTCGCTGAGTGCGACGATACCGCTCGTAGCCTTTGAGCAATGCCTCGCGCAGCGCTGCCTGTACCGCCAGTTTGGGCAGGTTTCGCTCCCGGCTGATGCTATCAATCATGTCTCTGAGTCCGGGTAGGGTGACCATTGACATTGGGAAGTCTCCGTAAGTGTGAGGGAATTGGGAAAAAGGGGTGAGGAGATGAAGAGATGGGGGGATGAAGAGATGGGGAGTTAAGGGAAGAGTTCTGAGTTAAATCTTCTGGCTCCTGAGTTCTGATTTCTGAACTACCGCCGTTCGTCTAGTTGAACCTTGGTGACCAGTGCACGTGGGATGGCGATCGCTCGTCCTTTTTGGTTAATGTGAACGGTGCTCTCATCCCGTCGAATTAGCTGTCCCGTCCATTCTTGCTGTCCGGCGTAGGGTTCAGCCGTTGTCAGGATAATGGCAAAGCCCTTAAACGAAATAAACTCGCGATCGGTTGTCAGCAGGCGAGAAATACCAGGGCTGGAAACCTCTAGCACATAAGCCTCTGGCAGAATTTCTGTGGCATCCAGCGTTGACTCCAAGGCGCGGCTCAACTGTTCACAGTCCTCCAGGCTTGTATCGCGCTCAGGATGGCAAATATCGATACGTAAGATGGGAGGCTGTTGGTTGGTGTGAAAAACTGCCCCAACGACCTGCAAGCCAAGAGAGTCTGCCAGTGGATGAGCCAGATCAATGATTTGTGGAATCAGCGGATGAGCCATGAGTACCAATAAAAAAAGTGGGCGTAACCCACTTCTCACGAAGTTAAAACTTCACGAAGCCAGAAGAGACCACAAGAGTTCCCTGTGGCGCTCTTACTCATAGTAGCTCATGAAGCTAGAGTTGAAGCAGTGCTACTCCAATCTGGTCTATCGGTACTACATTACTGAACCAGAGGGCGGTACACACGAATCTCTTGGGGTAATGAATCGTTTGAAGTGATTGGCAAAAGCTCAAGTGTATGCTTAGCATTGCTGAGATTTTGAGCAGCGAGCGTCACGGATTCGTGGGATGGATCTATCGCATCTGGTACAGCATAGGTATCCGAGAACAATGGTTCGACACGCCACTTAATCTGAAAGCCAACGGGTACCATTTGATTAGAGAGTTGATACGCATGCTTTAGCCACCAATCTTGCGGCTCGATCACAACTCGCCCAGAGTCGGACACAAAGGTTTGGTCACTGTCGCCACGACCGTCAAACCCGGTTTTAGAGCCAAACGCATCGAACTTAACTTTTTGGGTCTCTGTATCGACTGCTGTCACCACCAATAGCCGATCTTCTGCGACCAGAGGCTGTTTGGCTGTCACATGCAGAATGGAGGGCCACTCAACACCGATCGCATTACTGGGGCGACCGATGGTGTAAAGGTCAGGTAGCGTTGAGGGACTCTTACCATCAATCAGAATCTGGGCAAACCCAGGATTTTTGTCAGCCTTGGTGTTTCGCACTAGATCAACGCGGTTGCCATCAAACTCTAGTGCAAGCTTGCCGTCTTTAATTTGAATATCGCTGCCAACAACGTAGCGCTTCACAGTCTCTTTGGATGGATTGAAAGTTAGTTGGGGTACGTTGCGTAAATGGTTTCCCACCAGATCTGCCATCAAACTATCGCCACGAGCGTTCAGATGAATGCCATCTCTTAATAACGACTGAGCTTGAAGCTTGTTATCCCTAAGGTAGCGCTCCCACGGTTTACGAATCTCGATTAGTTCACAGCCATACTTTTGAGCGAGTGCAGGCAGCCACTCATTGGAGTGCTTGTTATGCCATTTGTACCGTTTGACCGCATCTGAATCATCGGCGTTTGTGCCCGTTGCCAGCCAGTCAACATGGTCTGAAACCAGTACAACCTCAGCCGTGGTACGACGGCGAATATTGGCAATAATTTTTTCATAATCGCCATGCCCACCATAGGCGTGGAAGATGACCAAATCTGGGTAAAACGGATACAGATCATGCTCAGCAGTGCGGACGAGCAGTGAGCTAGAAAAGCCCCCGATCGCGCGATTGTCAAAAATAATGTCAGCATTGGGGAAGCGTTGCCTGAAGTCATCGGCAATCTCTAGCCACCAATTTTGCTTCGTAATGGACTGACCATAAAAAAGGATCTTAACCGTATTGCGATGTTCAGGAGTGCTAGTACGCAGCAGGTTCATTGTGCGTTGCAGACCAATGCCATAGCGAACCGGATCACTCACAGTCGCAGGTAGTAGACTTGTCCCTGATTTTTGTACAGTGGGCTTGGTTATCGAACAAAGTAATGACTGAACATGACCAAAGGTCAGTACAGCCACAACGACAAGCGCAAGACCAAAACCAATAACGGCAAAACGGCTAAAGCGAGTCCTACCCAAGCGGAGCCTACCAAATTTAAGATTGGACATTATAGATGTGGGATCACCTTTACATGTGGTCTCTGGTTAGGTTGAAAAAGCTAAAACCTAAGCAGCTAGTGCACAGCAAAGCTCAGAGGATGTTTTAAAAGTCCAGATGCGTGTAGCTCTGGCGACTGAAGTCGCGGCTACACGCACAAAACCTGCCTACGCAGGTTCCAAAACCCTCGTGCTGAGGTAGTCCGCGCAGGCGGACTTTGTTAATGTAGTCGCGGTTTTAACCGCCAGACACTTTTCAAACAGCCTCTCAGCAAGCACTCTTACTTGTAGCGACGCGGTAGAGCAAAAGTTGGTTTCTTTGCTAATTGCAAGCAGGGAAGCTTGATGACACCCATCAATCACAGTGGTTACTGGTTGGGCGCGCTACAACTTTTCGCAGACAGGCGTAAAGTTGAGGCTCAGGTATGGTGAGTGAAACTGAGACGGCTGCACATGAAGGGTACAAAACCTAACAGCTTAAGTCAGTTGAAAAGCGCGATCGCAGGGTTCAACCAGCGCGTTCTCGCCGCGATTAAAATTACACTCAATTAACGCGAGGTATCGGAAAGATGCGATCGATCGCCCTTCAAGCACCGCTGTTGCAGCAAGATAAAGATGAGTTCTGGTACCAGCACACGAGAGTTCAAGTAGTTGGGCAGAGTAGTCGCGTTCCAGCATTCACCTCAGTGAGAGACTATTCTCTACGTGAGCCATTGCACGCTCTGGAGAACAGGGGTTACATCAAACCTTAATTTTTAGTACAGTCAGCGATCGCAAGAGCAGACTCCATACACTTAAACAATATACAGAGATGACTGGCTTTGTATGAAGTTATGACTGAGTAAAGGTAAAGCTTCTGCGAACTAAACGAACAGGGTTAATCAATTCTGAAATTGAAGGGAAGGCGGACATAAACCCCTAGCGGATCGTTCATCGCTTTGAGTGCGTTTAAATCTGCCTGAAGTTTTTCGACCTGGATTGTAAGCGGATCGCGAGGCGAGGCACTCTGAGCCGCTGCGTCGTTCCCCAGTTGCTCAAAGAACCGTTCTAGACCACGTGTTTTGGGATATTCTTCAACTTGCCAATCATTGCCCAGTTTGGCGCGTTTGGCAGCATCCTGAATGGCTGCCTCAATGCCGCCCAGTTCATCGACCAAGCCAAGCTGTTTGGCTTTTAGCCCTGACCACACTCGTCCCTGAGCGATTTCGGCAACTTTAGCCTTAGGCAGTTTGCGGGAATCGGCGACTTTGGTGAGGAACTGGTCATAGATTTGATCGACCGATTTTTGCAGGATTGCCAGTTCTTGCGGATTTTTGGGACGGGAAGTGGTTTGGCTATCGGCGTAGCGTCCCGTTTTGACGGCATCCCAGGTGATGCCGTTGGCGTTGGCGATCGCCTGAAAATTAGGCTGCACACCGAATACCCCGATCGAGCCTGTAATAGTGTTAGGTTCAGCAAAAATGCGATCGCTGTAGGTCGAAATCCAGTAGCCACCCGATGCGGCGACAGAACCCATTGAAACGACCAGCGGCTTTGCCTTACGAGTAAGGATGACTTCCCGTTGAATCACTTCTGAAGCCGTCACGCTGCCACCAGGGCTATTGACCCGCAGCACCACTGCTTTCACGTCGTTATCTTGACGGAGTTGGCGGAGTTGTTTAGCAAGGCGATCGCCCCCGACATCCCCTGTTCCACCCTGACCGCTGACGATATTGCCTTCTGCATAAACAACAGCAACCTGATTTTTAGCGCCTTTGTCAACTTTGTCTTCAGCAACTTTGGCGTAGGCTTTCAGGCTAATTTGCCGAAACGATTTGTTTTTTTCATCGCTACCAGCCACTTGCTTCCAGTCGGCGACGACTTCATCTAGATACGCTAGTTTGTCCACTAAGCGACTTTTGAGAGCATCGGTTGCCATCAAAGTGCCCTGGGTGTCAGCGATGGTTTGCAGTTGCGCCACAGTGAGTTTGCGGTCTTTGCCTGCTGTTGTCAGCAACTCAGTCCACAGATCGTTGAGCAATTGCTGGGTTTGCTCACGGTTTTCGGGGCTGCGCTTTGTGAGCAAAAACGGCTCGACCGCTGATTTGTACTTGCCAACACGCGTTACCTGTACGCCAATGCCAAACTTTTTCAGTGCGCCCGCGTAGAACATCGATTCGGAACTCAGTCCGTTGAGATCAAAGGAGCCAATGGGGTTGAGGACGATCGTGTTTGCCACCGATGCAAGGTAGTACTCCCGTTCCTGCCATGAGATATCGTACGCAATAATTTTTTTGCCGGAAGCGCGGAAGCGCTGCAACGCCTCTCGCACTTCTTTAAGCGTGGCAAACCCGGCACCACCAGCGCTCTCTTGGTCTCCATACAGGTAAATGCCAACGATTTTAGGATCGCGGGTTGCCTCGTTGATGGCATCTAGCACGGCGCGGAGGCTGATCGTGTCGTTGGTGGCACTGCCTGAGAGCGCGTCCCCTAATGCCTGACTGGAGCTAGTGCTGCGCTTCGCATCGGTAATGTTGGTTCCCAAGTCAAACACCAATACGGACTTGTCTTTGACTTGAGGACCTGTATCACGGGCTGCGATCGCAATCATAATCGCTAAAAGCCCACCGATGCTCAGACCCAAAAAGATCAATAAGCCCAATACAGTAGCGAGGGTATTTTTCAGAAAGTCGCGCATTCAAGCTTCCAGGGTGCAATTGCCGTTTTGATCCGATTTGCCTCTATCCTACTCACTCTTTTAGCTTAATTACTGGGTTTGCAGTTTGGCATCCAGGGTTTTCGCAATGCGATCGCGCGTTTCCTCTAGATGTGCCTTTGTCTGCGTGTCTGCATCTTTTCCTTCCCGCTTGAGGACGCGATCGAGCGCGCTGGCAAGCTGCTTCAATTCATACCATGCCAACGTGCGGGCATCGTCAGGGACATCAGCGGTGCGTAGCACCATTGCGGTCAATGCTTTCAAATATTCACGCTGTAACCCTCGACGCAGACTAGAGAGCTTGAGCGTCCCTTCCGGTTTCAGCACTTCCTGCCAGATGGATGTTTGCAGAGTATCAAATAATTCTGGGAGAGCGAATGCTTGTCCGGCTTGCGTTTTGAGGTCTGCATCGCGTAGCCGTGACAGGCGATCGCTGTCCAGCAGGTTATACAGCACGATGGCTTGGAGAAGGAGGATGCGATCGTGAATCGGGTAGTCGAGCGAGAAGAACTGTGCTTCTTCGCCCCAGTGCTCCCAGCGTGAGGGCGCGAGTTTATTTAAAAAGGCGGGGGAGAACTGGAATTTGTTGGCATCAAAGACGTGGGTTTGCAGCAATGCCAGTGCCTGACGCTGTTTCTCGGCGGGCACTGGCTCAAACGGCGATCGTCCCGCCACGTCGCCACCTTTGAAGCGGTTAAAGGATTGTCCACCAACATACGTTGTGAGAAGGTTGGAATAGCGGAGGTAGTAGTAGAAAATGTCATCGAACTTCGCTCGCACGTCACTGAAGCTTTCGCCCCTTACAGGAGTGCTCTGGTCAAGTTTTTGCCACAGTTTCTGGGCGTTCTCCAGTTGCCACGGTGCATAGGTTAGCAGATCACCACTGAGGTCGAAGCGATTTGTCAGTGGGTCGAGTTCCGCGTCAACGTCTTCATCAGTGGCATAGGCAAGCGCAGGTTCGGGGGCACGTTCAGCAATCTTGCTTAGAAGGCGGGTTTCAGCTTGTGGAACAAGGGCATTGGTGGGAGTGTAACCATAGGCGATCGCCCACTCGTCGTAGGGTCCAACTGTCTGCGTAAAATAATCACCCTGAGTGGTTCCTGTTGGTGCCAGATTGACAGGAGTGTAGTCCATCACTGAACTGACCAAACCTTTCTGATGCGTGATTTCGGTGTTGTTTAGCTCGGCTGGCAACAGCATGGCACTGGCTCGAAAGTTGTGGCGCAATCCCAGCGTGTGACCCACTTCATGGGCAATGAGTTCTCGTAAGTAGGACTGTACAAACCGCTTCATCGGTTCGCTACCGGGTCTGACGTTGTGCAACATCGAGAGAGACATGGCACCGATCGACAGTTGTCGTGCCGCTTCCCTGCCATAGCACAAGTCATAGTTGCCCAGTCGTTGGAGCGTTCGCTTGGGCTGCAACGCTGGTTTTGCGATCGTCGATTGCTTCATGAAATTGGCTGCCACGCCATAGCCACAAAGTTTGGAATTACCCGTAAGCTGCGTGATCGCTGACATCGATCGCTCCTGGCGCGGCTGTTCCAGGTTGCGATATTGCTGTTTTGCATACCGTGCAAAACTGGCATCAATCAAAATGTCTGCATCTAATGTTTCACCTGTAAGTGGATTGACCCGCGCTTGCCCCCAGCCAGCAAAGCTGGCATCAAACGAACTGAGCCAGCGAATGGTGTTGTAGCGTACATCCGCAGGATCCCACTTAGCGTTGTCGGGCATTTGGCGGACTTCGATCGCATTTTTAAACCCCGCCTGCTCAAACGCTTTATTCCACATCAGCGTCCCGTCTCGCACAGCGTCTCGGTATTCAAGTGGGACGGTGTTTTCAATCCAGAACACGATCGGGTTTTCAGGCAACGAGAGCGGTGCATCGGGATCTTTTTTCTTCAAATGCCAGCGCTGGATGTAGCGTACAAACGGCTCTCTTGGCGAGTCATCAGAAAAATCTTGATAGGCTGTGATGAAATAACCGATGCGATCGTCGGCTAAGCGAGGACGATAATTGTGTTTAACCGGGAGGCGCGACAGGCTATAGCGCACTCGTAAGTTAAACGTTTTGCTGTCCGGTAACGTCGATAGAGCGGGTGGGGCACTCTCCGTTCCACTCGAAAAGCCATAGTTCGACTCCAGTTCCACATTTAGCGGAAAGCTTTGCACGGGACCAAACGACGATTTGCCCGCATCCAGGCTATACGTCGAGTCGAACGTACTGGATAACGACTGACTCAAACCGGGCAAATCACTGAGAAAGAGTGGACTGAGATCGACGAGAAAACTTTTGCGCTTGGGATGCGTACTGCGAATGGGGAGCGCCTGCAACACCGAGTCACTAAACGATCGTTTGACCGATCGCTGAAGCGGATCACCCGGACGAGTCCGAAAAAATACATTGGGCACCACAAACTGAAGCTTATTACCGACGCGACGAAAATTAAACAGAAAATCGTTTAATGGCATCCCACTATAAAAGCCATCTTGCCCAATGCCCGATTCCATCGTGACCGTACACAGGTAGTTGACGTTCAGTTGTTCGGGCTGAATTTCAGCGTAAAGCTTGCCAGCAGCCTCATCCCGATAAAGCGTAAACAGCCCGTTTAGCCGCTTTGTCCCTTTGACGATCTGCTCAAACGAGGGCTTGTCTGACTCTTCCTCAGGCTCCTCTGCCATCAGCGGCGGCGGCTTGATCGTACCTGCCCCGATCGCTGGTTTCACGTCGCTTGGAGGGACATCTGAAGGCAACGTCAACGGTTGAGCGATCGTCGAGGGCGATCGCACCTCGCTTCGCACATAAGCTGGCACCAACACCAGGAACAACCCGATCACAAATGCAGCCACCAGCGAGATTCGTTTCATGCTTCAGCGGTGTGTTGGGATTAAGCAAAGCGACACAAAGCGTCAGCTAACGCCACTGCCAAAGGACGTAGTTCTGAAGTTCGCTCTGAGGATCTTAGCCCAAGTTGGCGAAAAGCCTGTCTGTCTGTATAAAACTGTATAGAAAAGGAGACATTCAGCCGATCGCGATCCTACTCCCGACTCCCGACTCCCCACTCCCGTATTTACAAAAGTGTGACTTCCACAACGAGTAACCGCTCTAACTACCGGATCGTCGTCAGGTTGATGTTCAATTTATTGGTCACAGTGGCAAGCACCGCTGCTTCTGCTGGCGTAATTATTCCGTCTTGCCGCGCGATTTTTTGGCATTGAGCCAGCAACGGTACAGCAAACTCACTATTAATTTGGTTGAGCAGTTTCTCTAACGTCGGTGGAGCTTTCGCGTTAGTAGCGATCGCCTCTAGTGACGCAGGACTAAAGTTAAACATCTGTAATTCTGGCAAAATCCCCGCCCAGGTTTTGCCAGGATTGCCTGCTAGAACCACGTGAACCAGGATTTGATCCATAATGACTTGCTGCACGATCGCGCCCTGCAAATACTTTTCGCTCTCTAGTTGAGAGGCTTTGAGGGCAGTTTGAGACGCTAAAGGAGTCAACTTTGCTTCGTAAAATTGGCAGGCGGCGTGTCCTAGTGCATACAGCATGACGGCGTTACTACCCGCACCAATCACGGCTCCTGCAACGGGAATATTTCTTGCAGCCCCTAAACCTGCTTTGAGTGCAGCACTGCCACCCAGCGCCAAACCAAAAATTGCCATGACTTCACCTTTTCTGGCGGGTTCGTGCAGGTTTAGCCCGTAAGCAGCGGCAATCTGATACACCATTTCTGCCTGTATCGCGGTTGTGGCTGCCAAATCCATCGCAACCATCGCCGCCGCAAAGCCCGGTAGTAAGCTGCTAGCAAACCCCGTACCGCCTACGTAGAGTGCCTTTTCTTGCATCACCCGATGAGCGATATCACCAGGTTTTTCATTGGGATATTTTCGCTTTAAATTCTTGACGTGCGTTTCAGCTTGAACAATGTCTACCTGATCAGCAATTTTGAGTAGCCAGTCTACGTTAAGCGCTTTGGTCAAAACTTGTAGCTGGGGACTGCTGTTAATCATGTCAAACACGTAGCCAGCGCCATCGGTTGCTTGTAATGCCGCGTTACCCAAAGCACCAGCCGCTCCAAAGGCAGTACCAGCGATCGCGCCACCTGCCTGTGCTGCTGCATTGCCTACTGAGCCAGCCGCTCCAAAAGCAGTGCCTGCAACTGCGCTACCCGCATAGGCGGCTGTACCACCCACGGCTCCTGCAACTGCCCCAAACATGGAACCCCAAAAAGAAACCTCTTCCGTTGGCGGCTTGCTAAAACTCAGTTCTTGGCTCCAAGCAGGAAGGATCGCCTCTTTAGATCGTCCGTAAACTTTAACTTGCTTGATAAAACTGAACTCTAGTTTGTCAAGCATTTTGTGAATGTATGCAACCGTTTGAGCTTGATCAGGTGTTTGCTCAGCAAGCAAGGTAATGGATAAGCATTCACTTTTCAGGTCAACCGTTGTTGTAACACCTTGGGGCTGAAGGTAGTTCACGACATCGTGAATGGCTTGTAAATTACCTTGTCTTGCAAGTTCTAACCGACCTGGCTGTGCTTGTATTTCACTTGATAATTTTGAGACGACTAACGCTGAGATCTGCGTTTCAGAAGTAGACTCAGTTAGCAACATTGAGACAACTTCCCGACTCTCAAGTTCAAGATCTTGTTGCCAGTCTGGAAAGTCATCACCGGGTTCGCGTCCGCTAATTTTCAGCGTTGTGCAGTCTTGAATGCCTAATTTTCTTAAGTTGTCGAGCAGCAGAGGCGCGATCGCGTGTTGATTGGGCACTCCGATCGCTTCTAGCATGATCCGCAAGCAGTCATCCTTTAAGCTGACTTTTGCAGTCACGTTTTGAGCGTCTAACCACTGAGCCACAAGTATTCCAATAGCATTAACATCTCGCTGTTTCGCAAGCTCAGTAAAATTCGGCGCAACTTGTACAGCTAGTTCAAACTCCTCTTGCCAACCTGGAAAATCTTCCCCTAATTCTCGACCGTAAACCTTGACGTGTTTGATGGCCTCAGCTCTTAAACCAGTGATGCCCTTACGAATAAATTCGACGGAGGGTTGCTGTTCTGGCACTTCGAGTGCTTCCAGCATGATTTTTAAGCAATGCTCTTTGAGGCTCACTTTCGCCGTAATACCTTTCGGTTGCAGGGATCGATTCATCAGGGCTGCAATGGCTTCGGTATCAGCTTTTTGGGCACGTTCCAAAAGGTCAGGTGGAGAGACTGTCATGGCGTTAAGGCGGCGAAGGCGTGGGTAGGTAGTTCTCTGGTTAGAGTGCCCAGCCAAATCCGATCGAGAACAGGCATGGTAGAGGTTCTATATGGAGGGGCGATCGAGCTAAGGAGACTCAACTCAACGTAGGATGGATCTGAGTAAGCAGACGCGATCGCCTCAGTACTAAACCGTAAGCTCCAAGCCTATGATCTGGAATCCTGGTGAGCCTTTACCGCTTGCTCAGGTTGCCGAGATTGATCCTCGAAAGTTTGAGGTCTATTCCATGAATCCGGCTAATCCTGCAAATCAGGGAAAATGGGTAGCGTTTGAAGCGATCGGCTATGATGTGCAGAATGCCTCTAGCCGTAGCCTTGCAGCCCAGAATGTGATTAGTCAACTAAAGCAGCAGTTGATCGATGCACCAGCCATTCCAGGTCAAACCAGCACTTATGGGTTGAGGTTTAAGGTTGAGGTGATGCTTCGCGGTGTGAATGGTAGACAGGGATGTCTCATAACGGTGTGGCAGATCGATAATGGATCAGAGATTCCAAGATTGATTACGAATTGGCTAGAAGTGTATCGCTGATGGAGGACGGGCAATGAAAGCTAGAATCTACAGCCAAATTAAGACGTTAGTTGACATTCGGGTCGATTTTAGCGATCGTATCATTCCAATAGGAACAGTAGGAACCATCGTGGAATGCTACAGACAACCAGAAGGATACGCTGTAGATATAGCAATGCCCAACCATCAGCTTATTGGTGGTTATGAGTATGACAATGTTATTCTCCAGCCAGATCAATTTTCTGTGATGCAGGAAACCGAAAGCTCCGAGGCAACGATGCAGGTAGAATCACGCTCCTGATAAGCGAGGATGGCAATTAGGAGTTTATGCCAGCCGCAGGCTTGTAGGCAAAGGCGTAGGTTATCCGAATAGGTAGGCGTAAAGCAGGCGGCATTGTGGCACAGGTTGTTCTTGAAAACATTTACAAAAGCTTTTCTGGTCGCGGAGGTGAACCAGCACCCACGACGATCGCAGCAGAACCGTTGATTGCACCGATCGGCAAAAGCGATGGAGCCGTCAAAGACTCTGCCCGTCGATCGCACGCCACCAGCGTTCTCCGCGCCATCAATTTGACCATTGCAGACGGCGAATTTATGGTGCTGGTGGGTCCCTCTGGCTGCGGTAAAAGTACCTTACTGCGCCTGATTGCGGGTCTTGAGGAACTGACGGGGGGAAATGTGTATGTGGGCGATCGCCTTGTTAATGACCTTCCCCCCAAAGAGCGCGACATTGCAATGGTGTTTCAAAACTACGCGCTGTATCCGCACATGACGGTGTATGAGAATCTGGCGTTTGGGTTGAGACGGACGAAAGTGGGGAGTCGGGAGTCGGGAGTCGGGAGTCGGGAGTCGGGGGTTAGCGGTCAGCCGTCAGCGGTCAGCGGTCAGCGGTCGAAACCAGCTCAAGACGCTTCCCTTGCTTCCTCTGCTCCCCTTGCCTACTCTTCTCACCCCTCACTCCCCATCTGGGCTGAAAATCTTTTGATTGAGACAACGCGAAAGTTGCCGAAGGGGTTGCGGTTTCGATCGGCGCGAGAACGATCGATTGACCAGCAAGTCCGCTCGGTCGCGCAGATTTTGCAAATTGAGCCGTTGCTGCATCGGTTGCCCAAGCAGTTGTCGGGTGGGCAGAAGCAGCGGGTTGCTCTGGGGCGAGCGATGGCGCGAAAGCCGCAAGTGTTTTTGATGGATGAGCCGCTGTCGAATCTGGATGCCAAACTGCGGGCAGAAACGCGATCGCAAATCGTCAAACTTCAGCGACAGTTGGGCACGACTACGATCTATGTGACGCATGACCAAACCGAAGCGATGACAATGGGCGATCGCATTGCGGTGATGAACGCCGGACAAATTCAGCAAATTGCCTCGCCGCTAGAGCTATACAACCATCCTGCCAATCGCTTTGTAGCGGAATTTATTGGCTCACCACCGATGAACTTTCTATCAGTGCAGTTCAAAGCACCGCTGCTCCTTACCCATGCTCAATTTCGCCTGACGCTGCCAGAAGTTTGGGCAGCGGTACTCAAATCCTATGATGGTCAGATGCTCACGTTGGGCATTCGTCCAGAGCATTTAAACGTGAGCGCGGCTGCACCCAAAAATTTGCCAGTGCAGGTGGAACTGGTCGAGGCACTTGGCAGCGAAACTTACCTAGCAGTCAGTCTCATCGGTGCCAGTGATGATGCCTCATTGCTACAGGCGCGCATTGAACCCGATCGCCCCGTTCGCCTCAGTGAACAACTCTGGCTCTCCATGTCTCCTGATAAAATCCATCTTTTTGATCACGACGGACGGGCGATCGTGCCAACGAATCTTACGTAAGAAACCGGGTTTCTTACGAGAAGCTATAGTCTGAAGCGTTATATTACACCCAGAAACCCGGTTTCTCTCAAGCAACATTCAGGCGTTTGCAGACGGTGTTAAAGAGAGGACGCTTGGAGGGAATCGAGTTCATACAGTCTTGCTGTAAGGCGCGCAGTCGATCGATGATTTCTTCTTGAGCAATCGCATTCTCACGATCACAGCGGTTTAACAAATCCTCAAGCAGACAGCCAAAGGCTCTCACCTCTAACCGCTCCATTGCTTGACCTGTGAACGAATCAGTCGAGTCATAAAAAGAGGCGGCTCCAAAGTCTCCCAGTAAACTCGCTCCTGTTTCATCGACCAAAATATTGTGAGCGTAGAGATCGCCATGCATGATGCCGCGATCGTGGAGATGTGCAGCAGCGGCGGCAATACCCTGAGCAATGCGTAAAATGACTGCTAAAGAGAACGTCTTGTCCGACGGGTAAGTATCTCTTGTGCAAGTATCCAGATCGGGCGGATTACCCAAATTTTTGTAGTGAGGCGGGATGAATGAAAGCAGCAGTCCTGATTGCTCTTCTGGGTTGTGGGCTAGCTTACCAAGCACATTCACTAGATTGTTGTGAACTCCAGCCGCGATACAGGCTCGCATCTCATCCGTTGGTAGACCGTCGCTCGTGATCTCCCCTTTGAAGATCTTAATCGCCACGTCTGTTGGTCGAGAGTCCGGTTGAGTTTTGGAATGCCAAACGCCCTTAGAAATAATGCCGGAAGCCCCTTGACCCAGAATGTCGCCGATCGCTAACTCACTCCAACTGATTTCTGGGAGCGATCGCTCAGTCGAGGGCGCAGCCATGCAGCAAGGGTTTCCCGCATACGCCAGCCATGCCAGACGAGGCAGCGTGAACAGCCAGTCGGGCAGTACCGTGAGACGGTTTGCCGCCAGCCGGATCAGTTCCAGATTTTGACAGGCAGCCATTTCATCAGGGAGCGATCGCAAGCGGTTGCCCGCCAGCATGAGCTTTTGTAAATGACTTAACTTGCCGATTGAAGTCGGTAGCTGCTCCAGCCTGTTCGCAGTGAGAATGAGCCAGCGGGTAGTTTTCGGTAAAGCATTCTCGCCGCAACGCGTGATTTTATTCGACTTAAAGCCAATCATGGAAAGCGCTGGACATTGCGACAGCACCTCTGGAATGGCTTCAAACTCATTGTTATTGAAGAATACAATTTTGAGCTTCTGCAATTGCCCAAACTTATCTGGCAACGAACTGAAGTGATTGTTTGAGAGTTCCAGGACTTCCAAAGACTCTGCCAACGCCAGAATTTCAGATGGAAATTGCGTTAAGCCACAGGAAAGAGTGAGTTTTTTAGTGCCCTCAAGCTGACCCGATCGAAGCAAGTCAAGCGTTTCCATAGATTCGTTCAAAATAGGTTCGCATGTTGGTTGGCACCAGAATTTCCTTCTACAGAACCGTTGCATTTAACAGTTCTATAGAAGGAAGCAGTAGATTTGGACACACCACCAATGATTGAGACAGAAATCAGAACCCACGATCGTACGCTATCGAAACCGCGATCGACCCACTGAATCAGACAATGCTACCCTTACGTTGAGAAAACTTTAAGCTTGGTGAACCTACATCTTGCTAATGATGCGCTGCACAATTTGAACCCCAGTCAGTGCCTGCCAGCCAAACAATCCCAAGAGTGCCATATTCAAAACGATGTGCGTGTAGCGTGCCCAATCTGCACCCTTCTGCATCAAAGGAGAGAGCGAAGCTGAAACGGCAATCATCCCCGTCATGCCCAGCCCGGCTAATAGATGAGAACCCACAAACAGCTTTCCGTTATTGATGTAGGTGACTGCCATCCCGCCGATCGAACCAACTACCATCAGCGCCAAAACTAGCGAACCAATCTGGAAATGTTTGACGTTAAACTTGCCTTTAATTAGCTCTTTTTTCTCTTCCCCTTCAGCAGAGCGAACGCGGCGAACCTTGATGCCAAGATACAAAGCGTACAGCGTCAGCGCCAATAAAACCCACATGAGGACTGGGTGAAAGAACTGGCTCCAAACTTTAACAGATTCAGGAATTGCAAAACTCATAAAACTAAAGAATCGAGGGGTACTTCATAAAAGTTAGCATGAAGAAGGAGGGGGAGCAGGGGAGAGTGAGGGGAAGTAGGGGGGCAGAGGGAGGAGAGGGGCAGAGGGAAGAGGGAGCAGGGGGGCAGAGGGAGCAGAGGGAGTTTAAAGCTCATTAGGTGTACAAAAAAGGTTTTTAAGCTTTAACTGTTGGAAGAAAGCTGACGGCTGACGGCTGACGGCTCAATCGACTCAAAAGGCTTCCCCGGCTTCCCCACCTTCCCTAGCTCCTTACTACCCTCACCCCTCACTCCTCACCTCCTCCTGAGACTTCTGCATCATCTGTTCAACAAAGTTTGTATAGACATCGCCGCGCTGAAAGTCTGGATTGTCTAGAATTTTTTGGTGAAACGCGATCGTCGTGGGTAAGCCAGTCACAGCGCACTCGCGTAAGGCACGGCGCATACGTCTGATGGCAGCCGGGCGATCGTGCCCCCACACAATGAGTTTGCCAATCAAGGAGTCGTAATAGGGTGGAATTTCATAGTCGGTATAAACGTGAGAATCCATCCGGACACCAGGACCGCTGGGAGGCAAGTAACCGCTGATGCGTCCAGGGTGCGGGCGAAAGTTGTGCTCAGGATCTTCGGCATTGATGCGACATTCGATCGCGTGTCCTCGCAGCAGCACCTGGTCTTGAGTCAAGCCCAACGGTTCGCCCTGGGCAATGCGAATTTGCTCAGCGATTAAGTCCAGCCCTGTAATCATCTCTGTGACGGGATGCTCTACCTGAATGCGGGTATTCATCTCCATGAAGTAAAATTCGCCAGAGAGATCAAGCAAAAATTCGACGGTTCCAGCACCCACATAGTTGATTGATTTGGCTGCCATCACCGCAGCCGTACCCATTTTTTCGCGCAGTAAGGGGGTTAGCGCAGGACTGGGAGCTTCTTCTAGCAGTTTCTGGTGACGACGTTGAATAGAGCATTCTCGCTCACCCAGGTGAATCACGTTGCCAAACGTATCTGCAAGAATTTGAAACTCAATGTGGCGCGGTTTCTCCACAAACTTTTCTAGATAAACGCCGGGATTGCCAAATGCGGCTTCGGCTTCCCCCTGTGCGGCGGCAAAGAGTTTACCCAAATCGCTCTCGTCTCGCACCAGTCGCATTCCCCGTCCACCGCCGCCTGCTGTGGCTTTGATGATAATGGGGTAGCCAATTTTGCTGGCGATCGCCCGTGCCTCTGCTTCATCGGTCAACAAGCCCTCGCTACCTGGCACCGTGGGTACACCGACTCGCTGCATCGTCTTTTTTGCCGTTGACTTATCGCCCATCGATCGAATCGAATCCGGAGACGGACCGATGAAGACGATCTGATGATCCGCACAAATTTCGGCGAAGCGAGCGTTTTCTGCCAGAAACCCATAACCAGGATGAATGGCTGTAGCATTGCGGGTTAACGCCGCTGCAATGATGTTAGGAATATTTAAATAACTTTTGCTGCTAGGCGGTTCGCCGATGCAAACAGCCTCATCCGCAAGCTGTACATGAAGCGAGTGGCGATCGACCGTTGAGTGAACGGCGACAGTAGCAATCCCCATTTCCTCACAGGTACGAAGAATGCGGAGGGCAATCTCGCCCCGATTGGCAATTAAAACTTTTGAAAACTGCATCTCTTAATTTTGGGTTCTGTATTGAGTAGAATAAACGCTTCTGTGAGGTACTGGAAGAGGATGAGGAGATGAGGGAGGAGGAAGAGAGGAAAGGAGAGAGGGGTAAGGGGTGAAGGGTGAGTTGAACCAGTTGTTAGTTGTTGGTTGCTAGTTGTTGGTTGCTAGTTGTTGGTTGCTAGTTATTGGTTGCTAGTTGTTAGTGAATGGGCATTTCCTAGATCCTTCTAAAAACTAAAAACCTTTCTGGTATGCCCGAAGGGCTGTACAACTCCCTACTCCCCATTCCCTACTCCCTACTCCCTCCCTCCCCACACCCACACGTATCCTTCAGTTGACGCAAGACGGCGGGGGCAAGTCCGCCCCAGACGGGTGTATTCACATCAGCGGTGCGTAAACCGTCCGCTGTCCAGGAGTTGCAGGTTCTGAGGAGGGAGTAGTAACCTGTGGCGTTGTAGAAACTGCTGTCACCGTCTTGTCCAGAGCTGATGCGCTGTACGTTACCCTGTTGATCGGTTTGAAACGAGGCTTTGAGGAAGTGCATGAGCTTCACATAATTGCCCTCACTCAAGCTGACACATCTGAGCGCTTCGTTAGGGGAGTGAGGAAGCGTTGTCTGTCCTTTGACAAACAGTGCAGCCGGGTTTTGTAGCACTAGCGATCGCACTGCACTAGCAAAACTGACGTGTTCCCAGGAAGGCGTTTCGACATAAAAGATGCGATCGCCCCAACCAAACTGAAGATAACGATAGTCAGCCGGAGCCTGTTTGCCGATCGCGGCTAGATCGAGATGTTGACTCCAGTCAAACGCCTCAGTGCGTACGGGGACAAAAAAGTTGGTGTGCATGAGATCCCCAGAGACGTAGACTCTAAATTTGCAGTCTGCCTGCTGGGACGATGCGTACCATTGGCGTGGGGTCAGCGCCGCGATCGTCAGAAGCGCTACGGTTCCCAATCCCAAGCACATCCCATAAAGCCCGACTCGTTGCCAAACCGCCCTATCGTTCATTAATGCATCAAATGTCTTGAGTTAACCTACCATTGAGCAAAAGAGGGCTTAGCATTGAGCGATTTCAACTACAGGCTTTCCTGTGGGCAACGCTCTATGATGATCGCCATTCGTGAGCCGCTGCGGGTAGACGCAGTAACCACTCATACCTGCCTCCATTCCATCCTACGCTCATTCGCTGGCTGACAGTTGAACGCTTTGTCGATGGGTTGGTTTTTCTAGCCCGTTATCTTTTGTGACCTGACTATGGTGAAACAGCGACTTTTTCTTGGATCTGTTGCCTTTGGCATCAGTTTTGGCATTAGTTTTCTGACGGGTCGCCATCTTGGCAACGCGATCGCGTCGGGTATGACGACCACAGTCGCTGCGGTAGCTGCTTCAGCGGTGGTCGATCGACAACAGCATCGGCACGCACACGCCCGCATCGCCGATCTCAAGAACCATATTCAGGCATTGCAACAACGGCGTGCAGAAGCCTACCACGCTTATAAGCAACTAGAAGCAGAGCAAGAGCAGTTAGCAGCTAACCTCAACTCGTTGGCGTTACCGCCCGGTCAGCCACAGCTTATGAATTCGCCTACCAGAAGCCTGCCTGCATCCCTCAGAGCGCTGAGTTGGGATCTGTCGGCTCCAGCG
The DNA here is from genome assembly GCF_059505325.1 of Tildeniella sp. Taxonomy (NCBI): domain Bacteria; kingdom Bacillati; phylum Cyanobacteriota; class Cyanophyceae; order Oculatellales; family Oculatellaceae; genus Tildeniella; species Tildeniella sp. The sequence continues at coordinate 21,380 of NZ_JCACKI010000006.1, read as the reverse complement.
CAGACGAATCCTCCGATTGACGTAAGACCGCATGAATTGCCCACTGAGATTCCAGCAGCAGGCAGTCCACCGTGGGTTAGCCCTCATACAAGTGCTTCAGATGTAGCGCCATCCAGTGATCTCAAGCCAGACATACTTGCAGAGGCTACTGCTGCCAAGCGCACCATCGAAACCAACCTCGCCGCGCTACAGGTAGAACTGAACCAAATTAAAGGACACATTACTGACCATCGCCAAACGAGAGAAAAACTATCGCGGGAGCTGGCAAATCTCAGAGAGGAAAAGCGGCAACTTGAAGCCACCGCTAAAACGCTCAAGGGCGAAGTGCAAGATTTAGAAACGTGTCGGGTTGAGCTAGAGCAGTTTTTAGCCTACGCAGAGACAAAGAAGCACGAATTAGAAACGGGTTCAAATCCTCTTCAAGCAGCGCTCAAACAGCTACAAGCGCAAGTCAGCTCACTGCAAGACGAACTCCGCGTTCTTGAAGCTCAGATTCTCGATCGCCGCAGCCAAAAAGAAGCACTAGAACAACAGTTGAAAGCGCTGGAGGCTGCTCTGCCAATTGCTAAAACGCCAGCCAAAGCACCCGGACTGCCTGAACTAAAAAGCAAAAAAGGCAGTTCAAACGGCAGTAACGGCAATGGTGATGCTTACTCTGAGCCAGCGATCGTTCTTGATACATCGGTTAAGCAACCCGTTATGACGACCCGCACCACTCAGCCAATACAAAGCGGCTCAACTCAAGCGACTGTAACAGTACCGGAGCCGATCGCGCTTGACAAGCCCTCATCCGACTTGCCGCATGAATGGACTGAATTTATGGTGCAGCTTCCAGAGTATGAGCTACAGGTCATTAAAGTAATCGTCGAGCAGAACCGTCCGGCAGCCGTGCTGAAGCATATTGCCGAGGAAAATTTGACCATGCCTGAACTGCTGATCGACTCCATCAATGAGCGGGCGCTGGAGACGATCGGGGATTTGCTGATTGACGCGGGATCAGGAGCAGGATCAGCCACGATCGTGCGTGACCATCTCAAAACGGTCAAAAAGCTGCTGAAGACTTACGAATACTTGGCGAACTGAGTCTATCAACTAAAGCGGGTGAACAGACGTTGCCAGCGATCGGGCAACCGCAACCGTCACCACTCCTGGTTGCCCCACATGGCGAACAATTTGCTTGGGGACGCAAAGCTGGGGTATGGCGTGTAGGGAACACGCTAGAAGAGCGGCTGCTTCAGCCACGCTGGATGTGCCGACATATTTGTCGATCGCGCTCGACGGATTGGGGATCGTGACTGAGCGCAACACATCAGCGGAAAAGTAGCGCAAAGGTAAATGGCGATCGCGGCAAAAGGCGACTAATCCCACTTCATCCGCCTTGGTATTAACAGTAGCAATGCCTGCGATCGCCTCTTCTGCTAAACCATGTGCTTGAAAGACCGCCTGGATCGCTTGCTCAATGACGATCGCTGACGTTCCTCGCTTACAACCAATGCCCACCCAGAGTTCTCTGAATGAGCATTGGTCGCCCAACGTTTCAGCCTTAAAATGGGCACTCAGCATTCAGCTATCGCAGAACGATCGGCTGACCGCTGCCTGCTGACCGCTGAGCCACTGGAGTTGCCACAGCCTCCTTGCCAGCCGTCAGAGTGGCTTGCAACAGCGGTGTTTGCAGGACAGCGTTGTTTGCCAGCGTAAACAACGGGTTAGAGAGAATGCCAGCCAGCGACGTGACAATGACCGTCAGCACAAGCCCTACTTGGAGCGATCGCATCCCCGGCAGTTCCCAGCTAATAGCGGGATAGTTCTTCACGGAGTCAGACATTTCCTGCGGTTCCTTGACCACCATCATCTTGACCACGCGGATGTAGTAGTAAATGGAGATCACGCTAGTAACCAACCCCAGCAACACCAGTCCATAGGCACCTGCTTGCCAGCCAGCCCAAAACAGGTAAATCTTACCGAAGAAACCAACCAGAGGCGGAATCCCACCCAACGAGAGTAGGCAAAGACTCAGGCAAAGGGTCAAGAGTGGGTCTTTTTGGTACAACCCTGCGTACTCGCTGATCTGGTCGGTGCCTGTTCGCAGCGAGAAGAGAATCACACCTGTAAACGCGCCCAGGTTCATGAACAGATACGAAATCAGATAAAAGAGTAGACTGGCGTACCCGGCATTGCTATCGATGACCAAACCGATCATGACAAAGCCAGCCTGCCCAATCGAGGAATATGCCAGCAGTCGCTTCATGCTAGTTTGCGCCAGCGCCACTACATTGCCCAAAATAAGGCTAAGAACCGCCAGCGCTGTCATGACGAGATGCCATTCTTCCGTCAGCAATGGGAACGCCGTTACCAGCAAGCGGATTGCCAGGGCAAACCCAGCCGCCTTGGAGCCAACCGAGAGAAAGGCAACAACAGGCGTAGGCGCACCTTCGTACACATCTGGAGTCCACTGATGGAAGGGAACAGCGGCGATTTTGAAGGCAATACCCGCGATCGCAAACACCAGCGCGATCGCCAGACCCAGCGACTGTGTTGATCCCGTCTCGGCAATCTGAGCAGCAATGCTACTCAGCGTCGTTTTGCCACCAGACAAGCCATACAGTAGCGACAGACCGTAGAGGAAAATAGCGGAACTGGATGCTCCAATGAGCAAATATTTCAACGACGCTTCATTCGAGCGGGGGTCACGCTTGGTATAACCCGTCAGGAGATACGAGGAGATACTAAGCGTTTCCAGCGAGACGAAAATCATGACCAGTTCGTCTGCACCTGACAAGAACATCCCGCCGATCGTCGCAGTGAGCAAAATCGACAGAAATTCTGCCAGCGATGTACCAGACTGATCGATATAGCTCACCGACATCAGAATTGTCATCACTGCCGACAGCGCAATGATGCCCCGGAAAAGTACGCTCAGCGAATCGCCGTTGAAGCTTCCCAGGAAGGCGATCGGGTTTGACGTCTCCCACTGGTAATACAGGGCGACCACAGCAGCGAGGAGTCCTGCGATCGAAACATAGGGTGTCCATCGAGCGGAGGCAGTGCGCCCCACAATCAAATCACCCACAATGACGATCAAGAGGGTAGTAATCACAATGCCTTCCGGCAGAATCGTCCCAGTGTTGAGCTGGGCAGCAAGCGTGGCGAAATCCATGAGGTTTAGCTCTATGAATAAGATACGTTAGGGTTACGTGAGGGAAAGGAACGATCGACTCTCTGAGTCATCAGGGAGGCGGGCGAGTCAGAAATCCTCTACAGTGGATTCTACATCGCAATTTACTGTAGCGCTGTATTCCGTAGCATTGGGATTAAGGTTAGTTGCAGTTGCGATCGTCTCTATGCCATCTTGTTGAAACCCTTTCTCAATGTGACGATGCAACTCTGTGATGATGCAACTCTGTGATGAAGCAACTTTAGTGATGAAACCAACTCTCCCCCTCGCATGTAGCCAAGCATCAGGCTAACCGTCACGTTCATCAGCTCTAGAAACCACATTTCAGGAAACGCTCACTTCCCCTGGTAGTCAATGCAATATTGGTTACAAATAGGGAGCAACCTGATTGCCGCGATATCCTTCTCAGCGTTAACGATCCCCATGTCAAAGCTTGTCATTGTCGAGTCGCCCACTAAAGCACGTACCATTCGCAACTACCTTCCCGCAGGTTATCGGGTAGAAGCGTCAATGGGGCACGTGCGTGATTTGCCTCAGTCTGCGAGTGAGATTCCGGCAAGCGTCAAGGGTGAAAAGTGGGCACCGCTGGGTGTCAACGTAGAGGCTAACTTTGAGCCTTTGTATGTCGTTCCACAAGATAAAAAGAAAATTGTTAAGGAACTGAAAGAGGCACTCAAAGGCGTTGACGAACTCTTTCTGGCAACTGACGAAGACCGCGAAGGCGAAAGCATTAGTTGGCACCTGCTGCAAATCCTCAAGCCGACCGTGCCCATCAAGCGCATGGTGTTTCATGAAATCACTGAGGATGCGATTCGCCAAGCCATTCTCAATTGCCGCGATGTGGATGAACGTCTGGTGCGCGCTCAGGAAACGCGTCGCATTCTCGATCGACTCGTTGGCTACACCCTTTCGCCCCTGCTGTGGAAAAAAATCGCGTTTGGACTCTCCGCTGGACGGGTGCAGTCTGTCTCTGTTCGTCTGCTGGTCAGACGCGAACGTGAGCGACGAGCGTTCCGTCAGGGTAGCTACTGGGATTTGAAGGCAATGTTGGAGGTGAGGGACGAGGAGAGAGGAGAGAGGAGTGATCGAAATACACCTCACTTTGAAGCCCGTCTCGTCACTCTGGCAGGTGTGCGAGTTGCCAACGGTAGCGACTTTGATGAGGCAACCGGGCAGGTGATTGCTGGACGTAATGTAGTGCTGCTGAATGAGGCAGAAGCGCAGACGCTACAGGATCGAGTCCGCGATCGCCCGTGGACAGTCACCAACCTCGAAGAGCGTCCCGTCAACCGGAAGCCCTCGCCACCCTTTACAACCTCTACGCTGCAACAGGAAGCAAACCGCAAACTGGGGCTTTCGGCACGAGACACTATGCGAACCGCGCAAAGCCTTTACGAGCAAGGCTACATCACCTATATGCGGACAGACTCCGTGAGCCTGTCTCAGCAAGCCATTACCGCAGCGCGCGATTGCGTTCAGTCGATGTATGGTGCCGAGTACCTCAGCCCTGAGCCGCGCAAATATGCCACGAAGAGCAAAGGTGCTCAAGAGGCACACGAAGCCATTCGTCCCTCTGGCAGCAGCTTCCGTACACCACAGCAAACGGGGCTGAAAGACCGCGAATTTCGCCTCTATGACCTGATCTGGAAACGCACGGTGGCGACCCAAATGGCAGAAGTGCGTCAAACTCACATTACTGTGCAGATTCAGGTTGAGGATGCAGGCTTTCGTGCCAGCGGTAAGCGCATTGATTTTGCGGGCTTTTTCCGCGCCTATGTGGAAGGGTCAGATGATCCCAATGCGGCGATCGAAGACCAGGAAGTGATTCTACCCGCACTACAGGTTGGTGACACACCCAACTGCACGGATCTGGATGCGATCGGTCACGAAACGCAACCCCCCGCCCGCTTTACCGAAGCCTCTCTCGTCAAAACTCTAGAAAGTGAAGGCATCGGTCGCCCCAGTACCTACGCCAGCATTATTGGCACAATCATCGATCGGGGCTATGCCAACATGGTCGGCAATGCGTTAATACCCACCTTTACAGCCTTTGCTGTTACTGCCCTGCTGGAGAAACATTTCCCCAACCTCGTAGACACCAGCTTTACCGCCCGGATGGAACACGACCTGGACGAAATTTCAACAGGCGCACTGGAATGGCTCCCATACCTCAAAGCCTTTTATCTGGGTGAAACCGGACTGGAAACCCAGGTCAAAGACCGTGAAAGTGAAATTGATCCCACTGAGGCACGAACTGTCAATCTGGAAAATCTGGCAGCGAAAGTTCGCATTGGTCGTTTTGGTGCCTATATTGAAGCCGAAGACAGCGACGGGACAGTAAAAGCCTCGATCCCTAAAGATTTGACTCCAGCGGATCTCGATCCAGCACAGGTAGAAACCCTGCTGCGTCAAAAAACTGAAGGACCCGATAAAGTCGGTCTACATCCCGAAACGGGCGAACCGATCTACCTCAAAATTGGTGCTTACGGTCCGTATGTGCAGCTCGGTGACGAATCGGAAGCCAACCCGAAGCCCAAACGCGCCTCGCTACCCAAAGGTGTCACATCCGATACGCTCACCCTGGAGCAAGCAGTAGGGCTACTTATGCTGCCGCGACTGCTGGGCGTACATCCCGAACTGGGCGGCAAAATTCAAGCTAGCTTGGGTCGCTTTGGTCCTTACGTCGTGTTGGATCAGGGCAAGGGCGTGAAGGAGTATCGCTCGATCAAAGCAGGCGACGATGTGCTAACCATTACGCTCGATCGCGCCCTCGAAATGCTGGCAGAACCCAAAGCTGGACGCGGTAAACGTGGCGCAGCCAAGCCACTTCGAGAACTGGGTGCCCATCCTGAAGACAGCGAACCTGTTAATATCTATGACGGTCCTTACGGTCCTTACATCAAACATGGCAAGGTCAACGCCTCGCTACCAGAAGGCGAAACGGTTGAGGCGATCGCCATGACAACGGCTGTGGAAGCGCTCAACGCCAAAGCAGGTACCAAGAAAACCGGACGATCGCGCAAAGCCAGTGCCGCCTCAACGGCTGAAACCACCAAAACCAGCACGACTAAAAAGACAGCCGCTAAAAAAACTGCCGCAGCAAAGACCACGACGGCTAAAAAAGCAGCGACCAAAACGAGCACGAAGAAGAAAGCGTCACCCGCTTGAATGTTCCTCTAATACTGAGAAGTCTTGCGATTGACGATCAGCGATCAACAGTCAGCGATGAATTCAACGGTGTTTCACCCTTGCACCCCGTCCTAACCCAGGTGACTATGGCTGTATGTCAATCTGATATGCCAAAGACCGTAGCAGCTTGATCGTTGCAGCACACTGTTTCAAGAAGTTTTCATCTTGAGGCGTTCGCTTACGAGCGATCGTGTCTTTCCAGCACTGACGCAGATGTTTTTAGCCCGATCGCTCGTTATCCCTGAGAACGATTGGAGATGACTCTTGCTCTGGGCTGTTCGGCATACATCGCGCGCAGTACCAATGCCGGATCAACCCATTTCCCGGTATATTTCAGCCCCCAATGCAAGTGCGGACCTGTGGTGCGTCCAGTCATGCCGACACGACCAATCCGCACACCTGCTGGGATAACTTGTCCTTCCCAAAGTTGAATGCCACCGCTGCGATCGCTGAGATAACGTCCACCATTCGCCGTCTCAACTCGCCCTTTCATGTGGCAATAAACGTGTTCCCATTCACCGGATTGAACCACAACAGACGTACCACAGGCAGAATTATCTGACACTTCAACCACCTTGCCTGCCCACCAGTTGCGAATATAGCTGCCTTCTGGCGCTGCCAGATCAAGTCCCCGATGAAACTCCTGCCCAGCGGCACCATCGACAGAACCACGGTAGCCAAAGGGTGAGGTGTATGCCTGAAAATTTTCAACTGGAAACGATGCGCCGCGCCAGGTGCCCCCAGATGTGGCAACTTGGCTAGAGCTAGTTTCTGAGGCTCTCACAGTTGCTTGTTCGTTGCTGAGCGAAAATACACTTGCCAGTCCAAGACCTGCCAGCAACAAAATCTGACTAGCTAACGTCAATCTACAACGTAGTGAAGGGGTTGACCGTTGTGTCATTGCTTGCTCCTCAACTGCCTGATGCGTCTGTAAAAGGTTTCTGGATGCTGTACATGATTCAGTGAATGGGTCTGCTACATTGACGGACTACACCAACAGCCATCCGGATAAAATCGTCTTTGACTGCCATAAATCAGCTTAGACATCTGCACAACAGTGCCCGATGTATCTTACTGCACGACATCGATCGATGACCGTATTTTTTTGGTAAACCTTTACCGTCGCATCAATCTCGCTTCTTCGATCGCGCGGTTCAATGCTGCCATCGCTGCATCGTCGCTGTTTTGCGCCAGGTCGCTATGCACAATTCTGGCTAAACCTTTGTACGCCGCTTCTATAACCGCTAAGGGTGCATCCGGTGAGACATACAATACTTTCCACCAGGGTTTACGACGCGGTGAGGCTTCGACAGGCATGACCGCTGCTTTGTAGCCTGCAAATTCACGCTCGATCGACGCGCATTGGTGAAGTTGACTCAGCATCCGTTTTTCGCGCAGCAGTTGTCCAATGTCTCGCATATTACCCTGCACGGCTTCAAAGTCATCGCACGCAAAAATGTAGGGGATGCCATCCACGGTGAAATAAACAGCAACCCCAGGATCGTCGGGCAGTTCAAAGCGTTCGGGATAGCCGGGAAACTGCTTTAATGGCTCCACATTGCAACTGATGACAATCTCCACAGCATCAAGCAGTTGAAGCTCATACAACAGATCATCTGTGGCGCGTGCAAGAGAGACGTGCGATCGTACCGCTTGCCGCTGGTCAGTCCGCTGCCGTCCCATCGCCCACAGTAGCGGGTATGCCATTTTGGGCGTATCACTTAGCATGGTGTTCTCCTGTTGCCCAATCCACGCCATTCGTTGGGTCTCTCTGGTTTAGTCCCTGTGGTACAAAACCAGACCAATATGATGGCGGTAATGAGCAAGATTTTCCAGCCTAACGTCTCAGTTCAGCTAAACCCAGGTAGCGAATGCCGAGCGGAGAAATATCGAAACGGCAGGGTAGAACCTGTAAGCCGAGGGCGATCGCCTCCCGCAACAAGTTTCCATAAGCTGGATCAGCACTATCGCCTGAGGCAAAATAAGGGCAGTCATTGCGGTTAATGAAATACAGCATCACTGCGGTTGCATTGGGCAACAGTGCGGTTAATTCGCGCAAGTGCTTCTGTCCGCGTGTCGTCACCGTATCGGGAAACAGTGCCAGATTACCTTGCACCCAGGTTGTGTTCTTGACTTCGATGTAAATGGGGCGATCGCTCCCTTTCAGCAAAAAATCCACCCGACTCTTCTTGTCCTGACCATAGGGTACCTCCAACCGAATCTCGCTGTATGCACCCAACTCTGGGATCACCTGAGCCATCAGCGCTAGATTAACCACCCGATTCGGCAAACTGGTATTCACGCCGACACAGGTTGGTACGGTATCGCACACTTCAATGAGTTCCCACGTATACGCCAACTTGCGGTTTGGGTTATCGCTGGCAGAGACGTAAACCTTGCTGCCCACTGTGCAAACGCCCGTCATCGGTCCCGTATTCGGACAATGTGCCGTAATGATTTCGCCTGTTGCTAACTCAATATCGGCAAAAAACCGCTTGTACCGTTTCAGCAAAATGCCAGGATAAAGCGTGGGATATTGATACAGAAAGTCGGTCATTACTAGAAACTAGATGTGGATACAGAAAGGTGATCGATCGAACGCGATCGATGTGAGCAATAAACAGAAAACACAGGCAGAATGTGCGCGAAGCGATTGCAATCACGAGCCAACGGCTAATCCACTTCAACCTACTCGTATATCTTGCCAAGGTATAGAAATATTGCGAAAGCTCTCCACGACGGTTCTTCAGGAAGCCCTTGCGAGATACCCATGTTCGTTGCTTTTGCCCATGCTAAAGCTGCATCCAAGTAGCGTTCAATGGTCACTCACATTCTCCCACCCTCCTACGTTCGGACTGTACGAACAGCTTGGAGATAATTTTTCTTGTTCAATCGCCGCTTCCCGATCATCAATAAGCGCCTGCACGAAAGCAAAGAACGATTCACGGTTATTGACAAATTCAGGATCAGCTACTTTGGTTTCAGACATTTATAGCAGCAGTGTAAAAGACGTTTATGCCCAGTATGACTCTCTCGGTCAATGCCGTAGCCACTATCGCCTAACCGTTTCGCTTCTCTTCTAACGTCTTGATGTGGTTCTGGATAGCAGTTTCCATGATAGCGATGGTTTCAGGTGTCTCTGGTAGCGGGTAAAGCTCTGACTCGTCGGCACTTGATTCGAGGCGATCGGCAAGTTTGTAAAACGCCTTGTCGTCATTGCGATGTGAAAGCAGGTAAGCCCGTAGCTCTGGAAGACTCATAGCGTCAAAGTCTGGTTTCATCTAAACCTCCACTTGCCATCACGATAAATTACAACTTGCAGATCTTCGCCTCTAAAGATGTAGACGATGCCTGACCGCTCATCAAACCGCACAAGGTCTAAGGAACGATAGAAGTTCGTGAGATATTGACAAACCCGAATACACGCTTTTCCCTGCTCACCCGTCGGTAAAATGACTCTAGCCTCAACTATGTGCTTCTATTCTAGAGGACTCATGGAACGAAACCTCCACTGGCAAAGCCCTCTCCAAGGGTTACTTGTCCTTGCCTCAAGCCGCAGTCCTCAAGCCGCAGAGATTGTTACTGAACAGTGACGGTGGTGATGAGCAAGGAAACTCCTGTAATACAATAGATGCTTGACCTTCCCCAGTTTTCTTCCCTGCGTCTACGCTGGCAGCCATTCTTATGACATCTTCAATTCGCTTTCTCATGTGTGCGCCTGACCATTACGACGTGGATTATGTGATTAATCCGTGGATGGAGGGTAATGTTCACAAGTCGTCTCGCGATCGCGCCGTTGAGCAGTGGCAGCAACTGTTTCATCTGTTGAAAGATCACGCGATCGTGGATCTGGTCAAGCCCGAAAAAGGTGTACCAGATATGGTCTTTACAGCGAATGCAGGGTTGGTGCTCGGTAAGACAGCCGTACTCAGTCGCTTTTTCCATAAAGAGCGCCAGGGTGAAGAACCGTTCTTCAAGGCATGGCTGGAGGAGCATGACTTTACGGTGCATGAACTGCCAAAGGATCTGCCGTTTGAAGGTGCGGGCGATGCGCTATTTGACCGCGAAGGACGCTGGCTATGGGCTGGCTATGGCTTTCGATCGGAACTCGATTCCCACCCGTATCTAGCGCGTTGGTTAGATATTGAAGTGCTGTCGCTACGGTTGACGGATGAGCGGTTTTATCACCTGGATACCTGCTTTTGTCCGCTAGCGGATGGCTATTTACTGTACTATGCGCCTGCGTTTGATGCCTACTCTAATCGCCTGATTGAAATGCGAGTACCAGAAGCAAAGCGGATTGCGATCACGGAAGAAGATGCGGTCACCTTTGCGTGTAATGCTGTCAACATCGATCGCACGATCGTCCTCAACAAAGCCAGCGACAAGCTGAAGCAACGACTGGAATCGGTTGGCTTTCGAGTGTTGGAAACGCCCTTAACAGAATTCTTGAAGGCAGGCGGCGCGGCGAAATGTTTGACGCTAAGAGTCACAGAGCCAGTCCAGGTAGACGTTCATGCCAGTGCAACCGTCGAGAGCCGTGTGGTTCGCATGGATGGACATTTGCTGGACGCAGGATTGATCAACCAGGCGTTGGACTTGATTGTGGACGGTGGCGGCAGTTTCCAGGTGCTGAATTTTAATCTTGGTGAACAGCGCCAAAGCACCTCGTCTGCGGAAGTGAAAGTGACCGCGCCATCCCACGAGGTGATGGAAACGCTCATGTCTCAGTTGATTGACTTGGGCGCCTTGCCACCGCCAGAGGATGTCTGTGACAGCATTTTAGAAACGGTGACGCAGGCAGGCGTTTCACCCGATGACTTTTACGTCACAACCATCTACCCCACTGAAGTGAGGGTACAGTGCCAGTGGGTGAAGGTGCGTGGACAGCGGATGGATGCTGCGATCGTCGTCCGCGAAACCCCTGATGGTCTTGATGCGTATTGCAGCCTGCTACGCGATTTGCAGGTGGGCGATCGTGTCGTCGTTGGCATTGAAGGCATCCGTACCATTCGCAAAACCGAATCACGGGAACAGCGCAATACTCAGGAATTTAGTTTCATGGGTGCTGGCGTTTCTAGTGAGCGGCGCGTAGAACTGGTGGTCGAGCAAATCGCCTGGGAACTGCGCCAGATCCGCGATCAGGGCGGCAAAGTCGTCGTCAGCGCTGGTCCTGTGGTGATTCATACAGGTGGTGGCGAACATCTTGCACATCTGGTGCGCGAAGGCTATGTACAGGCGCTCTTGGGTGGAAACGCGATCGCCGTGCACGATATCGAGCAATCCATGATGGGCACATCATTGGGTGTGGATATGAAGCGAGGGGTTTCGGTACGTGGTGGGCATCGGCACCATTTGAAGGTGATTAACACGATTCGTCGCTACGGTAGCATTGCCAAAGCAGTCGAGCAAGGCATTGTTACCAGCGGCATTCTGTACGAATGTGTGCAGCACAACATCCCGTTCTCGTTGGCTGGTTCCATTCGTGATGATGGTCCGCTGCCGGATACGCAAATGGACTTGATCAAAGCGCAAACAGACTACGCCCGGTTGATTCAAGGTGCCGATCTGATTTTGATGCTGTCGTCCATGCTGCACTCGATCGGCGTGGGCAATATGACCCCCGCTGGCGTAAAAATGGTTTGCGTGGATATCAACCCCGCTGTCGTCACGAAGCTGAGCGATCGTGGCTCCGTTGAATCGGTGGGTGTAGTGACGGATGTTGGGTTATTCCTCAGCCTGCTCGTACAGCAACTCAACAAGCTCACCAGTCCATACCGCGTGGCTTAAATCGACCTCTGCCTGATTCCTTGCGATCGAAACTGTCGCTTTAGGAGACGTGTTTCATCATGTCTCCTTTAATTTTTGTAATAGAATAATTACCCAGTTTGTGTGATGCTTACTGATCTTGCATCAATGATGATGAATGAAGATGTCAGCCGATTTATCAGCACAATATGTAGCGCAGTCCTTATCTCTAGTAGATAAGCTCTCTGCATCATATTGTCTCTTCAGTCTTTGCTCTACCTCCAGATACAGATCACACGCGATCGTAGAACCGATCAAATCAACAGCTAGTCAGGTACTTCGTATGGCGGCGAATGAGCCTGTTAACTAACTGGTCTACTGGCTACGTAATCAGGGTTGATGCATTAGTTGAACTCTACGTTAGCAATGTTCAAAACCACACTCGGCTAAAAAGCTCCCTGGCTCCTATGGAAAATCTTGCCTACCTCTACATCCTGGCTGAAGAAGCCGAACTATCGGCACGCAAAAAACCGCGCAACACACAGATCTCAGATGAGAAGCAAGTTGCGTCCGATCGGTCAGTCTCCAAAACGGTCGATCAACCCATAGATAGTGGCAAAGCAGTACTGGATTGCGATCGCGCCAATCCGTCTTACCCAACCTTCTATCTTTGAGCTGAAGCTTATTCAACGCTTGCTACGCCAGTGTTTGAACAAAATCAAGCAACTGGTGCGCCATGTGGAGCTTACTGCATGGCTCAACCACCTGCTTTCGCCCTCGAGCATCCAGCAGCACAGCCTGGTTAAAATCGCTGCCAAACCCGCTATCTGGTTGGTCGATCGGGTTAGCCGCGATCGCATCCAGTTTTTTCTGCTTCAGTTTCTCTAGAGCAGGTGTCACAATATCGCCACTCTGCGCTGCAAAGCCAATGAGCTTTTGGTGCGGCTGTTTCAAGGTGGCGAGTGTCGCCACTATATCGGTGACGGGTTCTAAAGGAAGCGCTGCGGGGAGCGATCGCTTTGGCAACTTTTCTGGGCTGTAGCTGGCAGGTTTCACATCGGCTACCGCTGCCGCCATAATTGTCCAGTCTGCATCAGAGAAACAGTCAAACAGTGCTTTCTGCATCTCATCAGCACTGGTAACGGCAAGCGTTCTCACGCCATCCAAAGCGGCGATCGACACGTCTAGACCATGTACTAGCGTGACCGTAGCGCCACGATGCAGTGCTGCCTGTGCCAACGCAATGCCCATTTTCCCAGTTGACGGATTGCCCAGAAAGCGAACGGGATCAAAAAATTCACGGGTACCGCCAGCGCTGATAAGCACCTGCTTGCCGACCAGATAGCGGTGCCCATTGGTGTATAGTAACGATTCGATATGAGCCAGCATTGAGACTGGTTCAGCCATGCGTCCTGTGCCGACACGATCGCACGCCAAAATTCCCTCACCAGGGTCAAGGGTATGCATCCGTGCCTGGGTTTGCACTGCCTGCCAGTTTTGCTGCACGGGCGCTTGCTCCCACATATCGGTGTTCATGGCAGGCGCAAGCAGCACGGGGCAGGTGGAAGCCAGCACTGTATTTGTGAGCAGGTTATCTGCCATGCCGTAGACCAGCTTTGCCAGCGTGTTTGCCGTCAACGGTGCGAGTACGAATACGTCTGCCCATTCACCGAGTTCAATATGCAAGGGGCGATCGTGGGTTGCCTGCCAGAACGCCTCATCGGTATAGGCAGGGTGGCGGCACAGGGTTGCAATGGTTAACGGTGTAATAAACGCTTGTGCCGAGTTGGTTAAAATCGCGCGTACCGCAACTCCCTGCTTTGCCAGAGTGGATATGACTTCGCAAACCTTGTATGCTGCAATGCCGCCACTAATGCCAATGAGAACACGTTTGCCTTGCATAGATTAAGACTAAAGAGGCAGAATTGAAGAGGCTAACTTCTTTACTTTAGGAGTTGTACAGAAATAACAGCATGGTCTGTAGCTGTCAGCCGTCAGCGAAAAGCTGATCGCTGATCCAAAAGTGTGCCGTTATTTTTTAGCAAGCTCTTAGTCTGCATCCTCCACTTCTAGCGTCTAATCCTGCATTCTTTCAGGCTTCGTCGTAGGCTTCCATGTCAAGCAGATAGAGGTAAGACTCGACCAATTCTGGACGATGGAAGGCAATTTTCCGCAGAAGATGCCAGTCACTCAGCCCTTCAAAAGCATTGACATAATCATCCTTTTCCAGACGAATAGCGAGTTCTGCCACGTCTGTAGTGGTCAACTTGGTCACATCCAATTGCTCAACGCTTAGAGTCGCCATCATTATCACCTCTTTCGTAAACGCCCAGGTCACTCAACTGACTCTAGGTATAAGCCCGTACTACATACTACCCCACACAATTCATCCAAGTGCAGCCTTAACAGTTTACTTATTGTTAGGCAATAACTCTTTAACAAAACTTTGTACTTGCTCCAGCACGATCGGCTGAATCTCGTGTCCCATCTCAAATTCTCGATAGCGCACAGAGATTTTTAGAGCCTGTAGGCTTCTCAGTGCTTGCTGTGCTGCTGACAGGGGTACAACCTGATCCTGCTTACCATGCACCATAAGCAGAGGCGGAAAGGTCGTTTTTTGAGGGGCGATCGGCGCGTGTAGATAGCCACTCAGCACCAGCAAGCCTGCTAACGGTAGCCCCAAGCCAACATCTAGCGTCATGGCACCACCCTGAGAAAATCCACCCAGAATGGTTTGCGAGAGCGGCACTCCAGTTGTTTTGGGCAACGCCTTGAGAAAGTCAGTCAACAACCGACGGCTGGTAGACAGATCAGCACGAGAGCGAAACTCAGGCGTACTTTGAAAGCTAAAGTTTTTGGGGAAGTCGTACCACATTCTGCCGCCCGCTGCATATGGATATGAGAAGGGTGCATCAGGAAAAACCAACTGGTAAGCGGGTAAGCGGATGATTGGCGCTAAAGAAAACACATCCTGAGCACTAGCACCCCAACCGTGCAAAATGACGATCGTGCCTTGGGGTGGCTTGCCTGTAGCGGGTGAAATGGTGAGCGCTTGCAGGGTCACAGGGCTTTTCCTTATCGATACTGCAACGCTCATCGTAACGTGGGATCGGCTTACTGGTGGTATTTCCGCAAAAATTTTGCAGCCAAAAACGTGAGCTTGCTTGAGCGTGACTGGCGCAAGTTTGGGAGCGTTCTGTTCCCTGACGCATCCTCCAGTACACTAATCTAGGGTTTTACGGGAGTTGAGGCGCATGGCACGGCTGGCACTGCTCAGTGTATCTGACAAAACAGGGCTGATTGAACTGGCACAGAACCTGGTAACCGAGTTTGGCTTTGACCTGATTAGCAGCGGTGGTACGGCTCAAACGCTGAAGGCTGCTGGACTGCCTGTCACCAAAGTCTCGGATTACACCGGATCGCCTGAAATTCTGGGAGGGCGAGTAAAAACGCTGCATCCCCGCATTCATGGTGGCATCCTGGCGCAGCGCGATGTGCCGCAAGATCTAGCCGATTTGGACGCACAGCAAATACGCCCGATCGAGCTAGTCGTCGTGAACCTGTACCCGTTTGAGCAGACGATCGCCAAACCAAACGTCTCTCTGACAGAAGCGATCGAGCAAATTGACATTGGCGGTCCTGCCATGATTCGTGCGTCTGCCAAAAATCATGCTCACGTTACCATTTTGTGTAGCCCCACTCAGTACAGCGACTATCTAAAGGAATTGCAGCAAAACAACGGCAGTGCGTCACCAGCCTTTCGACAAACGGCTGCTTTACGGGCATTTCAGCATACGGCGAGTTATGATCGGGCGATCACGGTGTATTTAGAAGAGCGGTCAGCGGTCAGCGGTCAGCAGTCAGCAGAGGCGCATTTAGAAGAGAAGTTAGAAGAGCGGTCAGCGGTCAGCGGTCAGCAGTCAACAGAGGTGTTACCGAAAACCTTTGAGCTGGTGGGAGCGCGACTTCAGGCATTGCGGTATGGCGAAAATCCGCATCAGCCCGCAGCGTGGTATCAAACGGGTACGATCGCAACGGGATGGGCAGCGGCAACACAACTTCAGGGAAAGGAGTTGAGCTACAACAATCTTGTCGATTTGGAGGGAGCACGGCAGATTATCGCTGAGTTTGCTGATCCTCAGAGCGATCCAGCAGTGGCGATCGTCAAACACACAAATCCCTGTGGTGCAGCGCTTGGTCAAACATTAGTAGACGCATACCAAAAAGCCTTTGATGCCGATTCTACTTCCGCGTTTGGCGGCATTGTGGCGCTCAATCGTCCCATTGATGCCGATACCGCAACAGCCATGACCAAGACCTTTTTAGAATGTGTCGTAGCCCCAGGCTGTGAACCGGAGGCAGCCACGATCCTCAGCGCCAAGAAGAACCTTAGAGTTCTGGTGCTCAAGGATTTGAGCCACGGTGCAAAGGAAACTGTGAAGGCGATCGCAGGTGGCTTTCTGACACAAACTTCAGACGATCGCCCTGTTGATCCAAACCAATGGAAGGTCGTCACCGAGAAACAGCCCACAGACACGCAGCTAGAAGAACTGCTGTTTGCCTGGAAGCTCTGCAAGCATGTAAAGTCTAATGCTATTGTCGTCACGCGCGATCGCGCCACATTAGGAGTCGGTGCGGGACAAATGAACCGTGTCGGCTCCGTTAAAATTGCCCTGGAGCAAGCAGGCGATCGCTCACAGGGGGCAGTCCTTGCCAGCGATGGCTTTTTCCCGTTTGATGACTCTGTGCGTACAGCAGCAGCGGCTGGGATTAGTGCGATCGTCCAACCCGGTGGCAGTCTCCGCGATCAAGACTCGATCGATGCTGCTAACGAATTGGGGCTTGTGATGGTGCTAACAGGCATGAGGCACTTCTTGCATTAGTGGAGGAGAGAGGGGGGTGAAAAGGAGATGAGGAGATGGGGAGGTAAAGGGAAGTTTTGAGTGAATCTGACTCCTGTCTCCTGGTTCCTCTCAACTAAAAGCCTCTCTGCATCATTGTTAAAAGCCCCTGCTGCCCCAGCAAGATTTCTCGTACAAGACTAAAAATACCAACCCAGAGGATCGGTGTGATATCGACTCCGCCAAGTGGTGGTACGATTTTCCGCGAGGGTGATAGGAATGGCTCAGTCGGCACTGCAATCACATTAAAGGGAAAGCGTGTCAGGTCAACTTGAGGATACCAAGTCAGCACAATACGGAAGATGAAGAGAAAGGTCATGGCACCGAGGAGCAGACCGAGAACCAGGGAGGCGATCGCGACAGAATCCATAACTCAGCAAATAAGTGTTAAGGCGTGCTACAGACGATTTTAACGCCATTCATCCCCCTGGCAGTCAGAAAACCCACTGTGTGATCAAAATCCTTTTGCTCAATCTGCTTCTCAAGTGCGTAACAGACCGTTAAACTGATGATCAAGACAGCGTTATTCAAGAGGCAACCTACTTATGACTCCTGCTTTAGTAAACTTTTTCATCAGCCTGTTGGCAGGTGGTGTGGTGGTCGGAGGCATTTTCGGCGCACTTCTTTTCATTAGCCAGAAAGATAAAATCCAACGGTCTTAGGCAAATGCTCTTAGGCAGATGCTAGTAGCAGTTATGGCTGCTTACATCGAATAGATGAAGCCCGCATTGATAAAAGGCAAATGGATCACAGACGAGTGAAACCCTTGGGCTAACGCAGAAACAAGCTTTAAGCTGCGTTTCTAAGGTGATCCCAGGGGTTACTCGGGTTGATGACGGTTAAATCGCAAGCCAGCCAGTGCGAGCCAGTCAGTGCGATCCAGCCGTTCGGATCTTTAGTTAGCCTATAGTTAGGGAATACTGAAGCAGCAGTGCTGTATCTCTCAAGCCGCTTGGCAACGTTTTTAAGCTTGCCGTCACAGGTTCTGTGATCTCTCTGAGCAGTTCAGGAGCGAGCGAGATTCTTGATTCTGTGGTGACAGCGCCCCCAAAACGAGCGTCATTTTTGGATGGGTTTGTTGGAGATTTCGGCATCAGTCGTTAACATAGGATGTACTTAGGAGAGGGATGCGATGGTCAACTTTGCGCTGAATCCGGCGAGTCTTGTAGGAATAGTGTTAGCACTCTCTGGCGCTGGTCTCTACGCTCTGCGATCGTACCGTCCTAGACTTGCCCGCGATCACGATATTTTCTTTGCAGCGATCGCGCTCCTTTGTGGCGGCATTCTTGTATTCCAGGGCTGGCGGCTAGACCCAATCTTGCAGTTCAACCAGTTTCTACTGGCGGGTGCAGCAATCTTCTTTGCTTACGAAAGCATCCGTCTACGCGGTGCTGCTACAGAGCAGGCAAAGCGAAACACACCCATTGTTGATGATGAGCGTCCGGTTAGTCGGGTCTATCGGGCAGATTTGGAAGAGTTGAATCCCTACGAAGAACGACCAGCCGCCAGACGCATCAGGGGGACTCGTGACGTTCGCTCTGAGCGAGATGAGTATGATGAGGAGCCGGGTCGTCGTTCCACCAGTCGTACCAGCGAAGCCCGACTTGGTACTGGCGATCGCACTCGCAAGCGTCGCCCTCGTCCTACTGAAGATGTAACCGATACGCCCAGCAGCAATCGTGAGAATACCGACCTTTGGGATGATAGACCTACTCGTAGTCGTGGCACGTCCCCCTCGCGCTCAAGTAACCAGTCGCCTGCATCCCGTCCACGACGTTCCCGTCCAGTGTCTGACGATGTAGCACCTTCGCGCGATCGACGCTCTGAGTCGAGAAATGGTGTGTCTTCAGAGTATGTTGACTATCGTCCGGTGGACACGGATGAAGACGACAATTGGGGAAATTACTAGAGACTTTCACAGCCTGTGTGAAGGTGAGGAACAGCCAGCTTGGGAACGCTTCTAGAGGCTATTGCAACGGTGAGCCAAAGCAAGCGTGGCAAAGCGTGAGATTATTGAAGGCAAGCGTTCGCTTCGGTTTACTGGCTGTTTTGACTATCGCTTGTAGTCAAGAACGTTTACCTACTGTTTCTGCTGAATTTGACAGCCGCCATCATGACGAACAGCCAGCCCTCAGCGGCGATGGTCACTTTCTAGCCTTTGTGTCAAACCGTAACGGCAATCGTGGCATTTTGCTTTATGACTTGAAGCAGCGGCAGGTCGTTGATTTGCCTCGCTTGAATCGGCTTGACGCGATCGCAGAATCGCCCAGCTTGAGCTATACGGGACGCTACATCGTCTATATTGCCAGCGATACTGTCCGTCCTGAAATCGAACTCTACGATCGGGTTCTCCAGCAACCGCAGATACTGACTGCTAACTACCGTGGCTGGTTTCGCAACCCTAGCATTAGCCCTGATGGACGCTATGTCGCTTTTGAAACAGGCATTCGAGGGCAGTGGGATATTGAAGTGATTGATCGCGGTCCGAATGTCGAATCAGATATGTCGGATGTGCGGCGATCGCAACCGTCAGCGTCTCCTTAGCAGTGGTTAGAAGGCTAAAGGCTGAATGAACTCAAAACTTTTTAATCCTTCATCCTTTGTTTGTGAAGTGCCGTCTCCCTGTCAGTCTCTTTTGCGCCAGCGTTTTGAGTGGCTGTGGTGCTCAGTTGGTCAATTTCCCGTTTGATCCCGGTGGACGGAGCCTCAATAGTGGTTTTGCCGACCTGCAACCGCGCGTTTCGGGTCGTTACATCGTCTTTGTGTCCGATCGCAGTGGCAGCCAAAACCTATATCTTTACGACACGGTGGTTCACAATTTGGTGGAATTGCCTGGGTTGAACGCGATCGACATGATTATCTCCAGTCCCGGCATTTCGGAAAATGGTCGCTTGCTGGTGTTTGCTGGCTCTCGTGAAGGGCGATCGGGCATTTATCTCTACGATCGCGAGACCCGACAGCTTCGCAACCTCACGGAAAATCTGAAGGCGGAGGTTCGTAACCCGACCATTACTGCTGATGGCAACACGATCGCGTTTGAGTCGAGTGCCAACGGACAGTGGGATATTTTGTTGTACAACCGCGATGGACAACCGTTGGAGACGTTGCCTCATTCCCGTTAGAGTTCACGCTCTAGCCACCAACAGGCTCTAGTGTTTAAGCAATTTTAGCCTTTAGCCTTGTCTTGCGCTAACCACCAACAGGTTCTGGTGTTTCGGCGAGAGTCTCAAGCTGAACGTTTGATGCTTCCAGGGTTTGTACAGATTCGATGAGCGATCGTACGGTCGCGGCTCCCTCAGATGGCTCAAAGCTGAGCGGAAACTTGCCCTTCACAGCCATCCGTAACCCTAACGGGCTGATGCTGGCTAAACCTTTGAGATCGCGGAAGGAGTTGCCCATGACCTTTAGACCGAACTGACGCTCGTCGATCCAGCCGCCTTGTTTTACCAGCTCAATCAGCGTTTTGCGGTGACGAATGGAGCGGCTCGACTGATCAGTTTTGCGGTCTAGGATCTCGCTTTTGATTTTGCTGATTTGATCCATCGGCGCGACTTCCATCGGGCAGACGGAATTGCAGAAATAACAGCGCGTACAGCCCCAAACGCCGTCTGTACCCTGGTTGTATTTTTCTAGCCGCGCTTCCGTTTCGTCATCGCGCGAGTCGGCAACCATACGATATGCCTTCGCTAGAGCATGTGGTCCCACAAAGTTGGGATTTACCTCATACGCATTGCACTCGGAATAGCAAGCGCCGCAAAGGATGCAATTGCCTGTCTGGTTAAGTTTGGCGCGTTCTTCTGGAGTCTGTAAAAATTCGCGCTCTGGAATTTGCCGTGCAGCCGTACTGACGTAAGGATCGATCGCCTTCAAATTCGACCAGAAGCTCTGCATATCTACCACTAAATCCTTAATCACGGGCATATTGCCCATTGGTGCCACTGTGATTGTGGGAATTGTTTCAGCGGTGTCTTGTGGTGTACCGTCTGTCGTATTGTCTACAAAATTAGGCATCGACTGATGCAGCCGTGCCAGTTCGCTGCCAACATTTTCTTTGCACGCCAGCGCCGATCGCCCGTTGATGCGAATAGAACAACTGCCGCAAATCGTGTTACGACAATTTTTACGGTATGCCAATGTGCCGTCCTGCTCCCATTTAATACGATTTAAGCAGTCCAAAATTGTGCTGCCGGGATCAACGTCGAGTGTGAAGGTTTCAACTCTCGGTGCAGTGGCTTGGTCTTGGCGGATGACTTTAAAGAGGACTTGCATTTTAGGCGTTCTTCAGTCGGAAGTATGCTGCTGTGCTTCTAGTTTAACGTGAGTTCGACGAACAGAAATTGACACAAGAAAAGCTGAGACTGGTTTTG